>JAQGMD010000088.1 GCA_028292565.1 Burkholderia sp.
AAAAGCGAAGAGTGGTTCGCAACCCTGAAGCTCACGATGGGGGAGGAGAAAGGCCTGAAATTATTCCGGGACATAGTCGCGCGCAACGGCATGTCGGTGCGCCAGGGCTCATCACTGCTTAACAACCTGGTCGTCGCGGGAGAAGTGCCATTGGCATTAACTGTCTACAGTCACATGCCGCAGGGTGCGAAGGACAAGGGTGCGCCGATAGACTGGTTTGCGCTTCAGCCGGTTACTGCACGTGCAAATGGCATTGGCATTGCGCGACGTTCGCCGCATCCGAATGCGGCACTCCTGTTTTATGAACACATGTTATCGGCGGAAGGCGCTCAAAAAGTATTCTCGTCAATGGGTTATGTGCCGACGAATAGCAAGTTCCCTTCGCCACTTCCCGGTGTGTCCATCAAACTGGTTGATCCCGTGATCATGCTGGATCAGGAGGAAAAGTGGAGCAAGTCGTTTGAAGATGTATTCATCAAACGTAGCGGGCAATAGCAGATTGGATTAACTACTTCCCGGGCGCACACCCTGGGCGTCAAACAAAGAGGCCACATGTCAGCAATTGAAAAATCCCTAGCTACGCAAGAGTCTCCATCTGACCAGCCATCGGATATTGATCCCGTAATTGGCTGGGGTAGCGACGTGGCCGCGCAAATGCTGCGGCGACTCGATATCCCGTATATTGCATTGAATCCCGGCGCAAGCTATCGCGGATTCCACGACAGCCTGGTCAACCATCTCGGCAATCAGCGGCCCGAGATGATCATGTGCCTGCATGAGGAGCACGCCGTGTCGATCGCGCACGGCTATGCGAAAGCAACCGGCAAGCCGATGGCAGTCGCGCTGCATAGCAACGTCGGCTTAATGCACGGCTCAATGGCGATTTACAACGCATGGTGCGATCGCCAGCCTATGCTGATCTTTGGCGCCACCGGCCCGGTCGATGCAGCGATGCGCCGGCCCTGGATCGACTGGGTGCACACATCGCAGGACCAGGGCGCGATCATACGCAACTACGTGAAATGGGACGACCAGCCCGGCTCGGTGGCCGCGTTGCCCGAGTCCATACTGCGCGCCTGGCAATATACGGCAACCGCACCGCACGGTCCCGTGTATGTCTGCATGGATGCCGCAATCCAGGAAGAGAAGCTGACTGGCGACGTGCATCTGCCCGAGCCTGGCAGATTTGCGCCGCCACCTCCACCGCGGCCAGACGCCGGTGCGCTTCAGAAAGCGGCCGAATTACTTTTTCGCGCGAAGCGACCCGTGATTCTTTTTGGCCGCGGCCGCCGCACCCGGGAAAACTGGGACCGTCGCGTGGCGCTCGCTGAGCAGCTCGGCGCGCTCATGATGTCGGACCTGAAAGCGGGCGCCATGGTGCCGACCGACCACCCGTTACATGTCGGCCAGCCGTTCAACCAGCTCTCGAAAGCGGCAAAACAGGCGCTCAAGGAAGCCGACGTCATCCTGAGCCTGGACTGGATCGACCTGGGCGGCGCTTTGCGGCAGGCGTACGGCCGGGGCAATGCAACGCCTGAGGTCATTCATGCCGGCATGGATGTATTCCTGCATAACGGATGGGGCAAGGAGCATATGGAATTGCCCGCGATCGACGTGCATTTGTTAGGCGATGCCGACGCGGCAGTGACGGAACTGCTGACATTGCTGGCTGACCGTCCGCAGCGCGCTGCACAGCCGACGCCGCCGGGTGCCGCGGACATCCATGAAGACGATTCCTGTATCAACCTGCGACACGTGGCGCGGGCGCTGGCCAAAGCCGTTGATAACCAACCGGTCACGTTCAGCGGACTTCCACGCGGCTGGCCGGGCGATCTCTGGCCCCATCACGATCCGCTCGCCTATCTTGGCAAGGATGGCGGGGGAGGCATAGGGTCCGGCCCCGGTCTGGCTATAGGCGCCGCACTCGCGTTGCGTGACAGCGGCCGGATTTCGGTGGGTGTGTTGGGCGACGGTGACTGCCTGATGGGAATTAATGCGCTCTGGACTGCCGCACGTTACGAGATTCCCGTGTTGTTCATCATTTCGAACAATCGCTCCTACTACAACGACGAACTGCACCAGGAAGGCGTGGCGCGTCTGCGCAATCGCAATCCGGCTAACCGGTGGATCGGTCAGACCGTCGACCATCCGGCGCCCGACATCGCGAAGCTGGCGGAAGCGCAGGGACTGATGGGAATCGGCCCGGTCAAACGCATGGAAGATCTGGAACACGCGATTGCTCGCGGCGTCGAGTGTGTCCGCGGCGGACGGCCGTGCCTGATTGATGTTCATATCGATCCGGGGCACGGGCGGCATGTCCGTGATTCGGCGGGTGATCGGCCGGTGACGAAGGGCGGGCAATAGCGCTTGTCGCATCTGTTCGCGGAGAGACGTCGGTTGGGATCTGTGACGCCAACCCCAATGCGGTTTGTTGCTTTATGTCAAAAGTCGGAGTTGTTTTCTTGCATAAGTCGTTAGTTTTAAAGTAACTTTTGTCCCGCACTAAGGTAAGTACAACAATGAGCGCATTTCTCTGGTCCGGGCTGGCTCTTTCCGTCGTTTTACTGCTGCTCATTGTGATCTGGTCAGTCAGGCGACACCGCGATCCCAAACTCCATATCGAATGCGCCTTGGGTATTGCCGAACTGATTCCCTCCCTCGCAGGCCTCACTCTCAGCACAGCCGTACCCGGAAACAGCGTCGAAGTCATCGAGAACGACACGTTCTTCGATGTACTGCTGGAGCGAATCAAATCGGCACAGCATTCGGTGCATTTCGAAACCTTCCTGTGGAAGGAAGGCGTGCTCGGTCAGCGGGTGGCGGACGCTCTCTCGGAGCGCGCCCGCGCGGGCAAGCGGGTTCGCGTGCTGCTAGACGCGACCGGCTGCAGAAAGATGGGCAAAGCCGCGCGGCGCCAGTTGGAGGATGCCGGATGCAAGGTCGTGCTTTTCCATGACAAGACGCTGCGCAATATCGGTGTGCTGAATGACCGCAATCATCGCAAGCTCGTCGTCATTGATGGCCGGGAAGCATTTGTGGGTGGGCACTGCATCACAGACGACTGGCAGTGGGACGCACCTGGAAGCAAGCACGTCAGCGATATCAGTGTGAGGTTGCGTGGCCCCATCGTGAACAGCGTGCAGTCCGCGTTCAGTGAGAACTGGACTGGACAAACCGGTGAGTTGTTCGTCGGCCAGGATTTTTTCCCGTCGCTGGAACCGGCAGGTGACGTGTTGATTCATGCGGCATTCGTGAAGCCGGAGGGCTCCGCGCCGGCCGTAAAGATACTTCACCACACTGCGATCTGCCTTGCCCGCAAGCGGATCTGGATCCAGAACCCTTATTTCATTCCGGAACCGGCGGCGATCGACGCATTCGGAGAGGCCGTTTCCCGTGGTGTCGACGTGCGTGTACTCATGCCTTCGACCGGCGGATCCGATAACCCGATGGTGCAGCACGCGGCGCACCGCAACTTCGAAAAGCTTTTGCGGTGTGGCGTGCGCCTGTTCGAGTATCCGCACACGCTCCTGCACCAGAAGGTGATGACGATCGACGGCGTATGGAGTGCGGTTGGCTCAAGCAATTTCGACGACCGGTCTTTCGAAACCAATGACGAAATTACGCTCGGGATCAGCGACCCCGCAACGGCGGAACGGCTTGAAGCCATCTTCGCGAAGTACGCGGGCCAGTCCAGGGAGATCAAGCTGGAGGTATGGGCCAAGCGAGGGCTATGGCATAAGGCGAAAGACAACGCGTTCTACATCATTAACGAGTTCCTGTGATCTGCTCGCTTTTTGCGGACAATGATCAGGGACGGACCTGAGGTACGGCTTCATCCCGCTGCCGTCGCGTGTTGCAAACCGTGGATGATGATTCTGCCGCCGCTTCATCTGCCAGCGAAGCTACTTTTGGGTGGACCCATCTGGCTGTTCGCCTGGTTGATCGCTAAATGCACCATGGCTTCGGGTGTATCATTCCAAAATATTTTCGGGGAACGGTTGCCATCCTCCGGCAAACCCGGTTCTTGTATCCTATTTCTACGATTCCCCGTAACCGTCCGTCATCGATTGGCTTTAACAATATATCAATGAACAGTAAAAACAGTGCCATCCTCGACGACCTGAATGATGAACAGCGCTTCCAGTTGCTCGTCACCGGAGTCAGTGATTACGCGATCTATATGCTCAACCCGGAAGGGTACGTCAATAGCTGGAACGCGGGCGCACAACGCTTTAAAGGCTATCTGCCGCATGAAATTATCGGCCGGCATTTTTCCCTCTTCTACACGGAAGGGGACCGGGCCGCCGGTATCCCTGCCAAGGCGCTGCAGACAGCGCTGGACGAAGGCAAGTTTGAAGCTGAAGGCTGGCGCGTGCGCAAGGACGGAACACGATTTTGGGCCAGCGTTGTCATCGATCCGATTCGGAACGGTTCGGGAACACTGATTGGATTTGCCAAGGTCACGAGGAACATCACCGAACGCATGGTCGCCCAGGAAGCCCTGCGTGAGAGCGAAGAGCGCTTCCGGATGCTCGTCCAGGGCGTGACCGATTACGCGATCTACATGCTCTCTCCCACCGGATCTATCACCAACTGGAATGCCGGTGCAGAACGCATCAAGGGGTATCACCATGATGAAGTAGTCGGCACGGATTTTTCCCGGTTCTATACCGAGGAGGACCGAAGCAGCGGCCTGCCGGCGCAATCGCTGGCGACCGCAGCCAGGGAAGGGCGGTTTGAAAGGGAAGGCTGGCGGGTGCGCAAGGATGGCACAAGGTTCTGGGCACATGTGGTCATCGATGCGATCCACAACGATCTCGGGGTGCTGATCGGCTTTGCCAAGGTTACCCGCGACATTACCCAGAAAAAGCAGGCAGAAGAAGCGCTGGAGCGGGCCAATGAGGCATTGTTTCAGTCGCAGAAAATGGAGGCGATTGGCCAGCTGACCGGCGGTATTGCGCATGACTTCAATAACTTGCTGGCGGTGATGTCCGGCAGCCTGGACGTGCTTTCAACACGGCTGCACGATCCACGCGATCTCAAGATGCTGGACAGCATGCAGCGTTCCGTGGACCGTGCCGCAACGCTGACCCAGCAACTGTTGTCGTTCGCTCGTCAACAGCCTTTGAAGCTGGAGAAATACAATTTGAATGGGCTCATTGGCGGATTTGAATCCGTTCTTCGCCGTGCAGCCAATTCTTCTATTGCCTTCGACATCAGCCTTGCCTCAACGTTAAGGACGGTGTCAGTCGACGCGGCCCGGTTTGAGGCAGCTCTGTTGAACCTGGTAGTCAATGCCCGCGATGCCATGCCCGACGGAGGAAGAATTGCTATCGCAACTGAGAGCGTCGAACTTGGGGAACGCGAAGTCGGCAGCCTGCCGGCAGGCCCCTATGTCAGAGTAAATGTTACCGATACCGGCACTGGCATGCCTGCGGAAGTTATGGCGCGCGCGTTTGAACCCTTCTACACAACCAAGGAAATTGGTAAGGGTACCGGGCTGGGCTTGAGTCAGGTCTACGGCTTTATTGCACAATCCGGAGGGGAGATCGTGCTGGAAAGTAAAGTCGGCAGAGGCACGACAGTTAGTATCTATCTGCCTTCCATACCGGGAGAAGCAGACGAGGCGGATAGGGATGCGAACGCGGACAGCCGCACAGGTACGGATACCGTCCTGATTGTGGAAGATGAGCCGGACCTGATGGAGGTTGCCGCCGAGCTGTTCCGCAGTATTGGTTATGAGGTGCTTACCGCAGGCAACGGCCATGACGCTATCGATATCCTGAAACGCCGGAGAGATATTAATCTGCTCTTTACCGATGTGATGATGCCCAACGGGATGAGCGGCATCGAACTCGCACGTTTCACGCGTAAGCTTTGTCCCGACGTAAAAGTCATACTTTCATCGGGTTATCCGCTTCCAGCACTGAAAGCCGAGCATGGCAATCTCGACGAATTTGCATTCATGATCAAGCCGTATCGATTATCGGATCTGGCGAAAAAAATTCGCGCAACGTCATAGCAATACTTCGCTGCACAAGGAGCGGGGGGGTTTTACGGGAACCATATCTCTCGATGTGCTCTCGCGTCAAAGCTTGATATAAATCAAATTGCAGGCGAGAGCACGTTTTTCGCTGGATACGGAGCGACAAGCTCGGAAGCTTTTGTCGAACCCCCACCTGCAGAAGAGCCGCGCGCTGTGGGGCGGCGCGATTCGGCTTGTGCCGTTTCAGGCGGCTTCGTCTAGCGCCGGATAATCGATATAGCCGACTTCGCCGGGCGTATAGAACGTCTGCGGATTCGGCACATTGAGCGGCGTATTGCGCTTCAGTCTTTGCACCAGGTCCGGATTGGCAATGTACAGGCGCCCGAACGCGACCGCATCGGCATGGCCCGATTCAACCGCTTCCAATGCCATCGTGCGGTCATAGCCGTTGTTGGCGATATAGACACCCCTGAAGGTCCTGCGGGCCCATTCGAAATCAAAGCCCGGCACGTCGCGCGAACCGCCGGTGGCGCCCTCAATGAAATGGATGAAGGCGATACCGCGCAGATTCAGTTGTTCGATCAGGTAACCGAACACCGCTTGCGGATTGGTATCCGACAGGTCGTTGGCCGGCGTCACTGGAGACAAGCGGATCCCGACGCGGCCGGCGCCGATTTCGGCGATCACTGCGTCGACTACCTCGAGCGCGAATCGAACGCGATTTTCGACCGAGCCACCGTATTCGTCGGTACGATTGTTGGCGCCGTCACGCAGGAACTGGTCGATCAGGTAACCGTTGGCCCCGTGGATCTCGACGCCGTCGAAGCCGGCGCGGATTGCGTTTGCCGCGCCGCGGCGATACTCAGTAACCACCTGCGCGATTTCATCGATGCCCAGTTCACGCGGTTGCGGCGCCTCGACCTTGCCTTTGTGCGTGTAAGCGACGACATTCGGCCTGACCGCCGAGGGCGCGATCGGCTGGGTGCCGCCAGTAAGTTCGGGATGCGTCACCCGTCCCACATGCCAGATTTGGGCGACGATCTTCGAGCCGGCTTCATGCACGGCCCGGGTAATGGGCTTCCAGCCTTCCACCTGGGCGTCGGAATAGATGCCAGGCGTGGCCATGTAGCCCTTCCCGACCGGGGACACCTGGGTGCCTTCGCTGATGATCAGGCCGGCGTTGCTGCGCTGGCGGTAATACTCGATGTTCATGGCGCTGCCGGGTACATCACCGGCGGGTTCGTCGGCGCGGCTGCGGGTAAGAGGAGCCATCACGACACGGTTCGCGACTTCGATATCGCCGATGCGAGTGGGTTGAAACAGTTTGTGTTGTCCGACCTGGATGTTGTCAGCAGTAGTCAAGGTGTCGTTCCTTTTCTTATTGAGTTGAAGGTGGCGCAGGCGCTTGAGGCCGCACGGCTTGTGTTGGGCAATTATGGCCATTCCCGGCAGAGTTAAATAGGCGTGACAAGCGATATAATTTATTCTTTACAGGAATATATAGACCCATGGACAGACTGCGCCTGATGGAAACCTTCGTCCGCGTCGTGGAGACGGGAAGTTTCTCCGCGGTGGCTCGTGAAGGGCTGACGACGCAATCGACGATCAGCAAGCAGGTACAAGCGCTGGAAGCGCAACTGGGCGCCAGGCTGCTGGTGCGCTCCACCCGCAGCCATTCCCTGACCGAGGCCGGGCAGCTGTACTACGAGCGCTGCCGCCAGGTGCTCGACACGCTGGAGGAGGCTCGCATCGAGGTGCACCGGGCCGAACACGAAATCTCCGGGGTCCTGCGCGTGGCCGCGCCGGTGGCGTTCGGCCGCCTGCATATCGTGCCACGGCTGCCGGGGTTTTATGAGCGATATCCCAAAATCAGGGTCGATCTGCAGCTCGATGATGGTTTCGTCGATCTGGTGGCGGCCGGCATCGATGTCGCTTTTCGCGTGGGCGAACTGAAGGACAGCCGCCTGGTGGCGCGCCGCATCGGTACTGCGCATCGCGCTACGATGGCCGCCCCGTCTTATCTCGACAAGCACGGCGAGCCACGCCATCCGGATGAGCTGTTGCGCCATCAATGCCTGGTCTATACCGGGCTGGCCAATATCAATGAATGGATCTATCAGGACGAAGGCAAGCCCGATATCACCGTGCGGGTGAGCGGTAATTTCCAATCAAACAGCTCGGAAGCGATTCGCCAGGCGGCATGCGAAGGGCTGGGCATCAGCTATTCGACGTTGTGGGTCTACGGGGACGACATCCGCGCCGGCCGCCTCAAGCCTATCCTGACCCAGTACAGCTTGCCTTCGCTGCCCTTGAATGTGGTGTTTCAGCCGGCGCGACGGCCTTCGCTCAAAGTCAACAGCTTCGTCTCCTACTTCGCCGAAGCATTCAGCCAGGATTCCGATATTGCGGAGATGCTCACGGCGGATGCGGCGTCGGGTAGCGTTGCCCGCCAATAGTGGTTGGTCGCGGGTGACTCACCTCTCAAGCAAGCGGGTCGGGGCAGGGTTTCGCGAACCACAGGTTCGAGCTGCCGCAGCCGGTTTGGCTTGAAAGCCAAACCGTCGGGTGCGGAGCGGGGGAGTTGTCTACCCGGCGGGAGCCCTTATGCAGACAGCTTCTGCATTTCGGCGTAGAGGTCGGCTTTCCCTTCAAAGCCGATGCCCGGCAAGTCAGGCATGGTGATATAGCCGTTATCCACTTTGACGCCGTCCGGGAAGCCGCCGTATGGCTGGAACAGGTCAGGATACGATTCGTTGCCGCCGAGTCCGAGGCCTGCAGCGATGTTGAGCGACATCTGATGACCACCGTGGGGAATGCAGCGGCTGGGTGACCAGCCGTGCTGGCGCAGCATCTCCAGCGTGCGTAGGTATTCGACCAGACCGTAACTGAGCGCGCAGTCGAATTGCAGCCAATCGCGGTCCGCACGCATGCCGCCGTAACGGATAAGATTGCGTGCGTCCTGCATGGAGAACAAATTCTCGCCGGTCGCCATCGGGTTGTCATAGTAATTGCGCAGCGTCGCCTGTAGTTCAAAGTCCAGGGGATCGCCCGGCTCTTCGTACCAGAACAGGTCGTACTGCGACAGCGCTTTCGCATATTGGATGGCGGTGTCCAGATCGAAGCGGCCGTTGGCGTCGACGGCGAGCTTCTGGCCATCCTGGAGGACGCTGAGGATAGAGTCGATGCGGCGCAAATCCTCGTCGAGCGTAGCCCCACCGATTTTCTTCTTTACCACCGAATACCCGCGGTCGATATAGCTGCGCATCTCGTCCTTCAGCTTTTCATGGTCCTGGTCCGGATAGTAGTATCCGCCTGCGGCATAAACGAAAACTTTGCGGTTGGGCTGACCATTCCCGTAACGGTCGGCGAGTAACTGGAACAGCGGCTTGCCCTCGATTTTCGCCACTGCATCCCATACCGCCATGTCGATAGTGCCGATTGCAACCGATCGCTCGCCGTGGCCACCCGGCTTTTCATTGGTAAACATCGTGTTCCAGACTTTTTCCGGATCCAGGTTCTTGCCGGTTGCATCGACAAGACTTTCGGGATCGGCTTCAAGCACACGGGGAATGAAACGCTCGCGCATTAATTTTCCCTGTCCGTAGCGGCCATTGGAGTTGAATCCGTAGCCCACGACGGGCTTGCCGTCGCGGATAACGTCAGTCACGACAGCGACCAGGCTTAGCGTCATTTTGCTGAAGTCGATGTAGGCGTTACGAATGGGTGAACTGATAGGGACGGTCTTTTCGCGGATTTCGACGATTCTCATGATTTTCTCCTAAAGGCATCGCAAGTCGTGGATGCAAACCAGACGCTAGGTTATCCGCGAAAAAGGCGTTTAGAATTCACCCTGACTCAATTGAATAGTGAATTACGGTGAAGACACACATCTCTGCGGACCTGGAGTTCATTGTCCTGATTGCGCGGCACGGCAGCCTGTCCGCAGCTGCCCGGGCACTTGACCTGACGCCGCCGGCAGCGACCAAACGCCTCGCGCAACTGGAAAGCCGACTGGGCGTCCGACTCGTAAATCGGACCACACGGAGCATTAGCCTGACGAGCGAAGGCGAAACGTTTCTCACCCATGCGACGCGCATTCTTGAAGAGCTCCGGGAGATGGAGGAGGCGGTCACGTCGCCGCGTGCAATGCCACGAGGGTTATTGCGCGTCAACGCGACGCTTGGTTTTGGCCGCACGACCATAGCGCCACTCGTTTCCGCGTTTGCGAAGAAGTATCCGGATGTCGAAGTGCAGGTTGAAGTGACGGACAGCCCTATTGACCTCGTGGAGAGCGCTTTCGATCTTGCGATCCGCTTCGGCGAACTTCCCGACAAACGACTGAATGCGCGGCGCGTAATGTCGAACCGTCGGTTCCTTTGCGCGTCCCCCGTCTATCTTGAGCGCCATGGGGTGCCGACGAGCCTTGCCGATCTCGCCAATCACCGCTGCATCATCCATCGCCAAAACGACGATGCCTATGGAATCTGGCGCTTTATGCACCGCGACCATAGCGAGGCCATCAAGGTACATGGAGCGCTTTCGAGCAACGATGGCGATATCGTGCTCGGTTGGGCGCTTGACGGTCACGGCATCCTGATCCGCTCCGAGTGGGACTTGGCGAAATATCTCGAAAGTGGGAGGCTGAGAGTGGTACTCCCGGAATTCGCACTCCCATCCGCGGACCTGTTCGTCTATTACCCGAATCGACGCAATCAATCCATCCGCACCCGTGCGTTTATCGACTTCCTCGTGAAGCATTTCCGCAGGCCGTTCAAACCCATCGAACAAACGGCCGGAGATCAAGGCACCGCGCAGGGATAAGTTGGTCAATTTTGCTGGCCGTAGCGGGCGCGTTGCTGCGTTGCTCGTCGTCGCCATAGCTCGCTATGGCTCCTCCGCACGCCTTGCACCGCATCCCGGGACGGCCGCCAAATTGCCCAACTTATCCCTGCGCGCTGCCTAAGGTACATCAATGTGCAACTAGGCAGGCAAGTAAAGTTTGAACTCGCTGCCGCTGCCTGGCTTGCTGTCCAGTTCTATCACGCCCCCCAGCATAGCTGAGAGTTCACGGCTGATAGCCAGGCCCAATCCACTGCC
>JAQGMD010000093.1 GCA_028292565.1 Burkholderia sp.
TTGCTTCGTTGTTGTCGGACATTTAAGCGTCAATAGTGCCGTGCGTGCGCACGGTATGCATTGCATCTGCTCAAGTTGAGTTGCGCGGACACACTAACTTCTGCGCGGTAAAGCTATCGCGCATGCTCTGCATCTGCACTTGCGAAATGGAATGACTATGCGCAGCCGCTTTGGAAAGCCACATAATGCCCAGGTTCTCGTCTCTGGCGACCCCATTGCCGTCTATGTAACAACGTCCCAGCCAGTGCATGGCGTCTGCATAGTTTTGATCGGCAGCCAACTTCAGCCAATAGATGGCGCTTTCAGGCTTGGCATAAGACATGAAAAGCAAGGCTAAGTCGTTTTGTGCTTCCGCATCGCCGTTATCCGCGTTCACGATCAGATCGTGATCTTTTGTATTGATCTGTATGCACACGTACGGAATGATAGATTCGAGCTGCACCATGGCTTTTCCATACTTTGCATTATCGCCAGAGCGGGTCAACGTGCCATCGGCAATCCATCGCCATAAGGTGCGCTCACTACGCGCTGTCAAGCTGACAGTTGAAGCAAGACTCACATATCGCATAACAATCCTTGCTGACACATAGTATTCCCCGCCATTGGGAGACGGCATCGTAACTGATCTGTCAATAAAAGCAATGGCAGCATGGTTGCAGTGCCATAACGCCTGCGGACCCACCAGTATCGCCATTTTACCGCTGGCACATGCGTTGCTCGATGGCATTCGGTACGCTGCGCACTCTAGGGAGGAAATATGAAATTTGCCGGGTTAAGGCGACGGGTTCAAAGTGGCTTTACGCTCATTGAACTGATGATTGTTGTAGCAATTATTGGAGTTTTGGCAGCAATTGCGGTACCGACATATCAGGACTACACAGTCAAAGCGAAGGTCGCCAATGCGTTGAGTTCCGTTGATTCATTGAAGGTGGCAGTGGCACTGTGCTTGCACGAATCGGGTGAAGCAAACGGTTGCAACGCTGGTACAAGAGGGATTCCGACGTTCACTTCAACCAAGGAAGTTGCGTCTACAAGCGTTGATGATGGGGTCATCACCGTGACCTTTGCCTCAGGCGTCGGTGTAGGGGTGAGTAACGGGACTTTCACGATCAGCCCTAGCGAAGGCGAGGATCAGGCCAGGCTTGTCTGGACATTTGCGGCAGGCGGTCGTAATCCGGTATTGAACCCGGCAGCATTAGCTGCGATCCGAAAAAATAATGTCGGCACCTGAACATTTAGCATATAGCCAATTGGAGACCCCACATCACGTGGGGTTTTTTATGCTGGGCCTCGAGTTGCATATGACTTCTCAGGGGTGTTCCAGAAGGCGCCTCGTGTTACTTAAAGAGCGAATCGGTCGGCCAGTGACGCACAGGTACCGCTGCTGGCATGGAATATTCCCCGTCAATTCGCGACGTCACTTCTACGACACTGTCAAAAATCACAATGGCACGACGACTAGAGTGCCAAAAAAACCGCGTCCAAGCCGCGACCCGCATTCCAACGTTGGCACAGCGCTTGCTGCATAGAAAGTAAGCGGCGCAAACGCGTGCTCGCGACACTGGTAAACACTTTAAGGGGGGAAATATGAAATTCGCTCAAATGAAGCAACAGGCGCAGAAAGGCTTTACTCTTATCGAACTGATGATCGTCGTCGCGATCATTGGCATTCTGGCGGCAGTGGCACTCCCGGCGTATCAGGACTACACAGTAAAAGCGAAGATCGGAAACGCGCTGACCTCAATCGGCTCACTGAAAACAGCCGCTGCAATGTGCATACAGGAACATGGCGGAGTCACTGGCTGCGATACCAGCGCCCGTGGTATTCCCGTTTTCACTGCTACCAAGGAAGTCTCAGGAGCAGCGGTTGATGAAGGCGTGATCACTGTCACAATGGCTAGTGGCATCGATGCGGCTAAGGTGGACGGTAAGAGCTTTACCCTCACCCCCAGCAATGTTGCTGACCAAACTACGATCGTCTGGACGATTAATGCCGCAGCTATTAATGGTATCACCCACCCAGCCGCACTTGCCGTGCTTAGGAAAAATAACATCGGCACCTAATTCAGTTACTTGGTTGGCTTGATGTGTACCCCACTTCGGTGGGGTTTTTTTATGTGGCTAGCGCATTCGTCATGCCGTCGGCGGTCGAAGCGGTTAAGCCGATTTCCGCGCCGCAGTTACATGGCGAACAAGGCGATTACAGAGCACCACCGTTGAATTCGTCACTCCGGCCGTACATACATTGGCGGCCTCAGATTCTGTCGACATATGAAAAACCAGATTCAGTACCGTCTGTCGCAACTAATACAATTTCCGATCGTATTCGCGATAGTCGTTGTGGCAGCTACGTTTGTGCCCAGCATTCATTGGTCCGAAATCAGTTCTCACGACAACCATCGTATTGTTCAAGTGCTCGTAGCAATAGTCGGTGGCATTGTCGTCGTGCGTCGGCTCATTCGTCATTCGAGCATTCCTTCTCTGTTCGGAAACGCATCGCTGATTCTTTTGGGCTTTTTTTGCCTTGGCTTATGGTCCGGACTCCTCGCATGGTCGGTTCCGCATGCCATGTTTGAGTGGGCAAACTTCGGTCTGCTGGTTGGCCTGGCATGGCTTGTCGCGGCCACGATGGACGGGGCAAAGACCGGCCTGCTTGACCGCGTGTTACTCATAGTCGGCATCGGGTGTGCACTCTATGTATTCTCTTGGTCGATAGTGTATGTATCGTGGCAAATCGTGGGCGATCAACCGAACTGGTCGACCCTCATCGCAGGCTTCGATAACTATCGGTTCTTCAATCATGTCCAGACAGTGACCTTGCCGCTATTGGCGCTGCTTGTCGTACGACGCCGGCAGTCTACTGGAAGGTTGGCGATGCGACACCCGAGTACTCTCGTCAGCTTGTTGCAGCGACACTGTGCCGGTTTTTGGTGGGGCATTCTCATCCTATGGTGGACGCTGTTTTTAGTTACGGCCGGACGCGGCACCTTTCTTGGGCTCTTCGCCGGTCTTGTAATGGCGCTGGTATGGCGTGGAAGACTTGCATTGGAATGGTGTCGCTTGGTGGCATCGACGTTCGTTGTCGGTCTGATTGTCTATCTGGTGCTCTACACTCTCGTCCCGATGGCGGCGGGCGCGAAACCGTTCGGGCTTCTGCAGGAAGTGGCAACCAGAACCGTCACCAATCCTACTTCGGATCGTTTGGCACTTTGGAACCGCGCGATACAAATGATTATCGAGCGCCCGCTGCTCGGCACCGGGCCCCTCCACTTCGCTCACTACGGACGCGACATCATGAATGGCGCGCATCCGCACAACTGGGCGCTCCAGATAAGCTCGGAATGGGGAGTGCCGGCATTCTTATGTCTGGCCACTGTCCTCGTGATTGCGCTGCGCGCCTTGCTTCGCACCGGGCGCGCCATCAAAGCGGACGATGCGCCCAATCAGGCGATACTGGCAACATGGTTAGCGACTCTTGTTGCAATCATTGTTGATGGCCTGGTATCTGGCCTGCTCGTTATGCCCTCGAGTCAACTATGGATCGCGCTGTATGCCGGTTGCGCATGGGGCTGGACGCGATCGTTTTCGAGCCCGGATACCCTGGCGGCGCATCATCGTATGCACGCCGGCCAACGATATGCAGCAGCGGTTGGCATTGTTCTCCTGATGTTTTTTGCCGGACGAGGTCTCTGGCCGGAAATCAAAGATTTGCCGGCGCACGAAGAGAAGATTCAGAACGAGGGCTTGAAATACGGCTCTGACAGAATGTTTCCCCGCATATGGTGATCAGGATACTTTTCAAGCTCCGCGCAAAACTCTAAGGCGCTCATGACGAAAGTGCGCAGCAGGCCGCAGAATTCCCGAGTAACTCGCGCCTCTTCCCGCCGTAAGCTGCGATGTATTAGTTGGTGCCAGCTGAAGGACTCGAACCCCCTACCTGATGATTACAAATCACCCGCTCTACCCGTTGAGCTAAGCCGGCACTGAATACTAAGAATAGGCTCTCCGAACCAACCACGGTTTAATGTAAAACAACCAGCATTCATCATCTGATCCGCGCGGAAAAGAACGCGCGCTCCAGTGGCACCTGAGTCTCTCCAAATTGATTTCCTGTCAGGGCTTGTTCAAACGTGTTGCATTCGCGTTGAACGCGCATCGCCTGAATATGATGATCGGCAAAGCAATTGCCCGGCCGACGTCTCGCCCGACCAACCGCGTCCCGGCAACTAATGCCAGACAGCAGTTGTCAGACACCTGATGAGGCATGTGCTCGGCGCAGCAAATCGCAACATAGTTGCAACAAAGTAGAACAAAAAATTAACCAGAACTAGCAAATGATGAACGCGAACAAACTAGATACATCAGTAAATTATCGAAACATAACAAAGTTTCATTGACCTATTAGCGCGTATTGGACATCATGTGCGCCTCTTTGTACGGGGTAAATATGGATACGACCGGAGTCGCGGCCAAGCTGCGCGAGCTCGCCACTGGTAATGAACAGCGAAAGGAAATTGCAAAATTACGGGCAGTATTCGACGACGTCGAGGCGGCTCTTGCAGCAGGCGTGAAACGTGCAGCCGTTCTGGAAGTGTTGCGCGAAGGCGGTCTGAAGATGAACCAGGGCACATTCGACACCCAGGTCTACCGCATCAGGCAAAGCCGCAAGGCGGCCATCGCAAAGTCGACAGCGGAAAAAGTCGACAAGAAGCCAAGCACTCAGGCGACTCCGGCGACTCCGGCAAATGGAACGACAGTGCCCGTCATGGACGACGCCACGGCCACTGACAAAGGCGATCCGATAACAGCGAAAGACGCTGAAGTCCGTTATCCCGATATCGAACAAGCCCAGGAAAAAGCGCGCCGCTATATCAGCGGACCACTGGACTTCGACCTGGACAACTTATTTAAAAAAGGTAATCAATGAAAGTCGCAATCGTGAATTATTCAGGCAATGTGGGCAAGACCACGATCGCCCGTCACCTGATGCAGCCTCGGATGAACAATGCCGAAATCTTTGCAGTGGAAACCATCAATGCGGATGCCGGCAACAATCCCACCCGCGGCAAGGAATTCATTGAGACCCAAATCAAAATGGCGCTGGTTGATGACGCAATCTGCGATATCGGCTCGTCCAACATCGAGCAGGTCATTCACATCATGGCGCAGAACCCCGGTTCGCATGAAGACTTCGATTTCTTCGTGATCCCGGTGACGCCATCGCCCAAGCAGCAGCGTGACACGATTTCAACCATCGAGGCCCTGTCCGGGTTAGGCGTGCCGGCAAACAAAATCCGCGTTCTCTTTAACCAGGTGGATCTTGGCGACAAGACAGAGAACGTGTTCTCCGGCCTGTTCGAATATCAGAAGTCCGAGGAACGCTTCACGATCCGGCCGGATGCGGTCATCCACAGCAACCCGTTGTATCCCAAGCTGGCCAACACGAAAACCGGTGTGTCAGAAATTATCGCGGATAAAACCGACTACAAAGAAAAAGGCAAGGCGGCCAAGGATCCAGCTGAAAAATTGCGCTGTGCGCAAATGCTTGCGCTCCAGCGCGGCGCCGCCGGCGTGATCACGGAGCTGGACAATGTTTACAAGGCGGTCTTCGCGTAATGGACTCCCCCGGTATTCCTGATCTCGGGAAGTCGGGCCGCGACCTCCTGATTGCGGAGATGCTAGGCGACATCGGCAGATTGCATGATGAGGTCACGGCATTGAAGCAATCGCTGCCGCAACTGGGCAACGACCTGCGCGCAACACTGGAGGTCCAGACCGAACAGCTGCACAGCGACGCTGCCCGCATAGAGAAGGCGGTCGCCGACTACCAGAAAAGCCAACGCGACAGTCCGGGTGCGTTAGGCGTGCAAGACCAGCTCACGGTCATGAAGGCCACCATGTCGGCAGCAGAGCGTACGGCGCGCGCCGCCGACGAGGCCGGGGAGCGCCTGCAACAAACTATGCAGCAGATCGAGCGGCTGCAGCAGCAGGCAAGTGGCCAGCGCAAAGCCCTGTTCCTGATCGGCGCCATGGCTCTATTGGGACTAGGTTTCGGCGCCGGGCATCTTATTGGGATCTGACGTAGCGCGTCGGGCCGTCAAGACAACTCGCCTGGACGAATTGTTTCACGGCTTGAGGCGTTACTCGTTCGACGTGAATCTATTGCGCATGGCTTGCATCTGCGCCTGAGAAATCAAGTGACCGTGAGCGGCCGCTTTGGAAAGCCACATGATGCCCAGATTCTCATCCTTGGGCACCCCATTCCCATCTATATGACAGCGCCCTAGCCAGTGCATGGCGTCCGGGTGTGCTTGCTTGGCCGCGAGCTCTAACCAGTAGATTGCGCTTTTAAACTTGTTGCTTGACAGGAAAATCAGCGCCATATCCGATTGCGCATCCGCGTCCCCGGCATCCGCCTTTATAAGCACAGACAAGTCCTCCGACTCAAGGGATACGCAGACTTGTTCACTTATCGAGTCGAAGTGGATCAACGACTTGCCGTTGCTGCCATTTTCCGGCGCGCGGGTAATCGACCCCTCCGCGAGCTTGCGCCGCAA
>JAQGMD010000113.1 GCA_028292565.1 Burkholderia sp.
CTTCGGTGTCGACGCCGCATATAAAGAGGGCCCATGGCGCGGCGGCCTGGCCGTGTTGCGCGCAGTGAAGCAGGATCGATTGGCTGCGTTTGAGACAACGGCGACCCCGGCTTACACCCAACTCGACCTGAACTTGTCTTATACGCAACGTCTCGGCGGCATGCAGTCTACCTGGTTCGCGATGCTGAGGAATGCGTTGGATGAAGACATCCGGCTTTCCACCTCCGTGCTCAAGGATGCTGCGCCTTTACCGGGCAGGAATCTGATTGTGCGTCCGTACTCGCTTTTAATTAGCTTTTAAGCTAGACACACCCGCAACACTCCCACGTGATGCGGGTGTAAACGCAATTTACGCAAAGTTTTTGTGTTACCTTTATGCAGCTATAATTTCTTCCGGCCCTCACCGCGAGCGAGTGGTGCCAACATATTCGACAAAGGAAAACGTGGGGATATTTTCGCTTTTTGGCAAGAAAGACCGCCAGCAGGATGAACCTGCTGAGAAGGATTCACGCGCAAAACGCAGCACGTCCTCACGTACGGACGCCAGCAAAGCGCGCTCCGGCTCCTCTTCGGCTGGCAGTTCGGCAACCGCCAAAAGAGACACCCACGCAGCGCGTGCGACAGCGATGAAGATCGACGCGATCGAATCGGAAATGTCGTCGGAATTCGTCAAGCCGAACAGCCAGCCCCTCAATACACTGCCTGGCCCCAATAGCGTGATCGGCATGCCAGCGCCTGCGAAGGCGAAGGCGAAGGCGAATGCAGGGCCCGCCGACACCTTGCCGCTGGGGATGGGAACAACCACGCAGTTCCTGCTGGGCGATGAAACGCTGGACGGAAACGTCGCGGTCCCCGCATCGGCAAACGCCGCAGTCATCGAGGAGGCGGCGATCCTGTTTGCCAACGGGCAGACTGACATGGTCGAACTTGTGCTGAAGGCCGCGATCGACGAAGACAGCCTTGGCGGCGCCACGCTCGACGTTTGGGGCATGCTGTTCGACTTGTACCAGGTCACCCGCAAGCAACAGGAATTCGAGAGCCTGTCGATCGAGTATGCGAACAAATTCGAAAGGTCGCCGCCTACCTGGGCCTCGACCGAACAACCGGCAGAGCGGCCCGCGCCGGTAAAAGCGTCAGCAACGCCGACCGTGCCGTTCACCGGCAAGCTCGACAGCACCAGCATCAAGCATCTGGAACGTGTAAAGAAGCTGGCGGAGACGCACCGCGCGCTGCGCCTGGAATTCGGCAAGATCACCGAGGTTGCGCCGGTCGGTTGCGGGCTGTTGCTGGGCGTACTGAAACTGCTGCAGAAATCGGGTCATGAACTGATCCTCGTCGGCGCGCCGGAACTGGCCACGAAGATCCGGTTGATCCTGTTGGTCGGTCGCCGCGACGAGACGGAAGTCCCCTGGCTATTGCTGCTGGAAATCCTTCGCCTGCTGAATCGCGAAAAAGAGTTCGAAGAGGTCAGCATCGATTATTGCGTCACCTTCGAAGTATCCCCGCCGGCCTTCGCGCCGCCGGTAAACAAGGTCACCACCGCGGTAGCAGAACAGGACCCCGCGCAAGCTGCCGACGGTGAAGCGCGTGAGGCGTACATGATGCCGACAGTCATCGAGGGCCGCATCGACGAGCTGATCCTGGCTATTGCAGCGTATTCAGACGAGCATGATCCGGCGATCATCGATTGCTCGCGGCTGGCCAAGGTCGACTTCAATGCCGCCGGGAGGCTGATGACGGGCCTGGCGCCGTTCTGCCATACCGGCAAGACCATCGAATTCCACAACGTCAATTACCTGATCGCCGCGCTGTTCAGCGTCATGGGACTGAAAGACATCGTTCGCATACTGCCCCGCAAGAGCTGATTCTCCCTCACCAGTACTACCGTGTTCCTCTGCGCCTTGCAATAAAGTATTTTGCAAAGGCCGCGCCGTGCTGACGTTGGCGAAACAAATATACTTGTATTCATGCCGCGTGCCCCCATTTCCAGAATTAACCGGCTACAACAGTCGGTCATTTTTTAGAGGCAAGCATGGAACAATTTCACGGCACCACCATCCTTTCCGTTCGGCGCGGCAGCCACGTCGCCTTGGGCGGCGACGGCCAGGTGACGCTCGGCAATATCGTGATGAAAGCCAGCGCGCGCAAGGTGCGCAAGCTCTATCATGGCAAGGTCCTCGCCGGTTTTGCGGGCGGCACGGCCGACGCATTCACTTTGCTCGAACGGTTCGAAGCCAAGCTCGAAAAACACCAGGGCAACCTGATGCGCGCATCGGTCGAACTCGCGAAGGACTGGCGTACCGACCGCATGCTGCGACGGCTTGAAGCTATGCTGCTGGTGGCGGACCGCGAATCTACGCTGGTCATTACCGGTAATGGCGACGTGCTCGAACCGGAAGACGGTGTCGGCGCGATTGGTTCGGGTGGTGCGTTTGCGCAATCGGCTGCCAAGGCGCTGAAGGAAAACACCGAGATGGCGCCGGCCGAAATCGTGAAGAAATCGCTGCATATCGCCGGCGAATTGTGCATCTACACCAACCTGACGCACATCGTTGAAACACTCGACGAATAACGAGAAAAGACATCATGAACATGACTCCCCAGGAGATCGTCTCCGAACTCGACAAGCATGTGGTTGGCCAGGCGCGTGCCAAGCGCGCGGTTGCGATCGCTTTGCGCAATCGCTGGCGCCGGCAGCAAGTCAGCGAACCGCTGCGGCATGAGATTACACCGAAAAACATCCTGATGATCGGTCCGACCGGTGTCGGCAAAACCGAAATCGCGCGCCGTCTCGCCAAGCTGGCGGATGCGCCCTTCATCAAGATTGAAGCGACCAAATTTACCGAGGTCGGTTACGTCGGGCGCGACGTCGATACCATCATTCGCGACCTGATCGATATCGGCATCAAGCAAACGCGCGAATCGGAAATGCGGAAGGTACGCAGCCACGCGCAGGATGCGGCGGAAGACCGCGTGCTCGATATCCTCTTGCCGCCTGCGCGGGACTTCGGCTTCAGCGCCGGGCCAAGCGCGCCGGCCGACAGCGAAGCGAACGCAGGAAACTCCACCCGCCAGACTTTCCGCAAGCGCTTGCGAGAAGGCCAGCTCGATGACCGCGAGGTCGAGATCGAGGTCGCCGATGCAGGTCCGCACATGGAAATCATGGCGCCGCCGGGCATGGAAGAGATGACGGAACAGATTAAATCGATGTTTTCCGGCATCGGAGGCAGCCGCAAGAAGAAGCGCAAGCTGAAGATCAAGGAAGCGATGAAGCTACTGGTCGAGGAAGAAGCCGGCAAGCTGATCAATGAGGATGAACTGAAGCAGAAGGCGATCAACAATGTCGAGCAGAACGGCATTGTGTTCCTCGACGAGATCGACAAGATCGCCAGCCGCTCGGAAGTGGGCGGCGCCGACGTGTC
>JAQGMD010000129.1 GCA_028292565.1 Burkholderia sp.
TCGCGCCATACAGCATCGCCAGCGTCTTGTCGGCGACATCCTGCTGCAGGCATAGCACTCTCAGCGCCGAGCAGCGCTGGCCGGCGCTGTCGAAGGCAGAGCTCAACACATCCTGCACCACCTGTTCCGGTAATGCGCTGGAATCGACGATCATGGCGTTCTGTCCGCCGGTTTCTGCGATCAGGGGGATTTCGCGCGACCGCGCGATGGCGCGTTTGGCAAGAGTGCGGTTGATCAGCCCGGCTACGTCGGTCGAACCGGTAAACACGACGCCCTGTACGCGCGCATCGGCCACCAGTGCCGCTCCAACCACTTCCCCGCGCCCCGGCAGGAACTGAAGCGCTGCGCGCGGGATGCCGGCCTGGTGCAACAACTGTACGGCGCGGGACGCGATCAGCGGGGTTTGTTCCGCAGGCTTTGCGATCACCACATTACCGGCAGCCAGCGCGGCGCTCACCTGGCCGACGAAAATCGCCAGCGGAAAATTCCAGGGGCTGATACAAACCACGGGTCCCAGCGCCAGCAGGTTCGGTGCGTCGGCTACCTGGGTTGCGTAATATCGCAGGAAGTCGACCGCCTCCCGGACTTCCGCAATTGCATTCGGTAGCGATTTTCCCGCTTCGCGTATCGCCAATGCCATCAATTCATATCGATGCGCTTCGAGCAAGTCCGATGCATGCATCAGTAATTCGGCGCGTTTGGCAGGCGGTACGGTTTGCCAGTCGGGTGCGTATGCTTCGGCGGACATGAGTGCGGTCGCGATGTCCTCCTCGTTCGCTTCCGTTACTTCGCCGACCACATCGCGGTGCTCCGCAGGGCTTGCCAACGTATGTGTGGCGCCGGCTATGTCGGAGATCGCGGCCAACAAGGGTGCGGCTTGCCATTGCTGCATATCGAAACGCTGAAATGCCGAGCCGATGTCGCGCAACACATCCTCGTTGCTCAGGTCGACGCCTGCGGAGTTGCGGCGCTCGCTCCCGTACAAGTCTGAAGGCAACGGGATGTTCGGGTGCGGTTCGCTACCGAGCATGCGCGCAGTCTCGAAGGGGTCGGCCACCAGTGTATCGATCGATATGTCTTCGTCAACAATCTGGTTGACGAAGGATGAGTTCGCGCCGTTTTCCAGCAGGCGTCTTACCAGGTAGGCGAGCAGTGTTTCATGCGAGCCGACGGGCGCGTAAATCCGGCATGGCTGGTCCGGCCCGACAATCTGGTCGTATAGCGTCTCTCCCATGCCGTGCAAGCACTGGAATTCATAACCGGTAATGCCGCGCTGTTGCGCCCAGGTGTATATCGTCGCGAGGGTATGGGCATTGTGGGTGGCGAACTGTGGATAGAGCACATCGGTCGCCGCAAGCAGCTTCTGCGCACATGCAAGGTACGACACATCGGTGTACACCTTGCGCGTATATACCGGGTAGCCGGGCATGCCGTCGACTTGCGCCCGCTTGATTTCGGTGTCCCAGTAGGCGCCCTTTACCAACCGCACCATGAACTTGCGATCGCTGCGGCGCGCCAGGTCGATCAGGTAATCGATGACGAACGGGCAGCGTTTCTGGTATGCCTGCACGACGAAGCCGATGCCGTCATAGCCGGCCAGGTCGGGGTCAAAGGCCAGTGCCTCAATTAAATCGAGCGACAGTTCGAGGCGATCCGCTTCTTCCGCATCGACATTCAGTCCGATGTTGTAGCGCATGGCCAGCACGAC
The DNA here is from genome assembly GCA_028292565.1 of Burkholderia sp. The sequence continues at coordinate 1,709 of JAQGMD010000129.1, forward strand.
AAGTTTTTTCAGGCGCGGCAGCAGCTCGGTCAGGCAACGCTCGCGCTGCGCACGTGAGTAGCGCGGATGCAGCGCAGACAGCTTGACTGAAATACCGGGGCCATTCCTGATCCCGCGACCGTTCGCTGCCTGGCCGATTGCGTGGATGGCATTTTCATAGGCGGAGAAATAGTTGGCGGCATCCTGTTCCGTCAGCGCCGCTTCGCCCAGCATGTCGTAGGAATAACGATAACCGAGGGCCTCCTTGCTGCGACTGTTGTCCAGCGCCTCTTCGATGGTCCGGCCGGTGACGAACTGATTGCCAAGCATGCGCATCGCGAGGTCGACGCCCTTGCGGATCAGCGGTTCGCCGCCTTTGGCAATCAGCTTCGTCAAGGCCGAACCGAGTCCGTTTTCGCTGCTGGTGGCGACCAGTTTGCCGGTGATCAGCAAGCCCCACGTCGCCGCATTCACGAACAGGGACGGCGATTCCCCGAGGTGCTTGCGCCAGTCGCCCTTGCTGATCTTGTCGGCGATGAGGCGGTCGGCGGTCTGATGGTCGGGTACGCGCAACAACGCTTCGGCGAGGCACATCAGCGCCACGCCCTCTTCCGACGACAATGAGAATTCATGCATCAGCGCATCCACACCGGAGGCGCGGGTGCGTCGTTCGCGTACCGTTTGAACCAGTTGACGCGCCAGGTCCTCGGCCTGTGCCCGTGTCCCCATATCCGTGTTCCCCTGCGCAAGCAGCCATCGCACCGCTTCACGCTCGTCCCGTCGATACGCGGGAGTGATGGCCGCTCGTACTGTCGACGGATCCGCCGCTAACTCCGCATGAAATGCAATGAATGGCACCGGGAGTTCAGAAGCCTGCGGGGGCATGGGGAGCATGGCATCGTCCTTCAGGGAAGTAGATACTTCGATTGTAATGAGAATTTTTGAGTATTTATTTCGGTATTTGGCCTCAGTTTCGAAATATTCTATTTCGCGGCCAAGTCCGGCCAAACAAAATTCTTCAGGCGGAGTGAGATGATCGACCTCGACAAAATCAGCAAAAAGATACTCGCAGAGCTACAGAATGATGGGCGCATCAGCAATGTCGAGCTTTCATCCCGGGTCAACCTGTCGCCCGCCGCCTGCCTCGAGCGGGTGCGCAAGCTGCAAGAGTCGGGTTACATCGTCGGCTACACCGCCCAGCTCAATCCGGAATTGCTGGATGTGTCCTTGCTGGTGTTTATCGAAGTGGTGCTCGACCGTACGACGCCGGAAGTGTTCGAAGCATTCAAGCGCAGTGTTCAGGTGATCCCCGAAGTCCTCGAGTGCCATATGGTCGCGGGCGGCTTTGATTACCTGGTAAAAGCGCGCGTGAAGGACATGAATGCGTACCGCGAATTTCTTGGCAATTCGCTGCTCGAGCTGAAGGGTGTACGCGAGACGCATACCTATGCAGTCATGGAAGAGGTAAAGAGCACAACGAAGCTGCCGATCCGATAAACGAGTTTCAATATTTACGCTGATCCACCGAAC
>JAQGMD010000227.1 GCA_028292565.1 Burkholderia sp.
CTTCATTTTCGCCGTGACCGTCAGCGGCGCACCCCTTTACCGCGATATTTTTTCTGGCTGGCCACAGAGGAGTAGCGAGTCTCACAGCATATTCAAATCCGCTCCGAAACTTCGTACTTCGCGGTCCATCACTGCAGCCGCCCCATTTCGATTCAAGGCTGGCGCCGGCAACGCGGTTTCTCGATACTGCCGCGCCGCACCCAGCAGCCACGACTCGAAAGCCTTTAACAGCGACGAACTCTGCTTACACTCCGGGTAGACCAGGTAGTACCCATTCTCGCTCCGTATCGACAAGTCGCAGGGTTGCACCAACTCGCCGCTGGTGAGTTCGTTCAGCACCAGAAAACGGGGGACCAGCGCAACACCAAGCCCTGCGCGGACGGCTTCAACCAGCATGGAGAAGAACTCGTACCGCTGTCCTTTCATGAAGTTCGCGTCATCGATGCCCGCTTGCGCGAACCAGTGGCGCCATGCCTCGGGACGTGACGACTGATGCAGCAGTGTGAAGTTGCCGAGATCGGCCGGGTCGAGCGCTAACCGGCCATCCAGGACGCGTGGACTGCATACCGGCGCCATCTCTTCGCCAAACAAATGATGAGCAACCGCGCCGGGCCATACCGGGTTACCCACATGAATAGCGGCGTCGAACGGCGTATCGTTAAACATGAACGGTTCTGCACGCGTTGAAAGATTAAGCGTGATATGCGCATGCCTTGCGTAGAATTGCGGCAGGCGAGGAATCAGCCAGCGCGTCGCAAAGGTCGGAATGACCGCAAGCTCCAGTATCCCGCCGGCACCACGATGCGCCATCGCCGCTAACGTGTCCCTCTCGATCCTTTCCAGGTGATCCCTTACCTGTTTCGCATACACCCGCCCTGCATCAGTCAGGGTCAGTCGTTTTTTGATGCGATTGAAAAGCGGCACGCCCAGATAATCTTCGAGGCCCGCAATCTGACGGCCGACCGCGCTCTGTGTCAACGCAAGCTCATCCGCGCTGCGCGTAAAACTTTCATGACGCGCCGCGGCTTCAAATGCGATCAAGGCTTCAATACTGGGAATTTTTCTTCTCACAGATCATTCCTCAAACGCACAAGGTCACAAATTTATATCGTTTGTGAAAGGCGGGTTTAGAGGCAAAACTATCCATATGTGATTCAGGCGGAAGTGGGGGTCGTCGCATCATGGCGATCGAATATATATCGCGAGTCGCCGAACAAACTACGGTATCGGCCACGTATTGCGTTTTATCAAGAACCGGCTATCGCAGTCCGCGCGCCTCGTCGCTTTTGCCTGATAAAACCCTATAAATATGGAAGGAAACCTCATGAGCATCACGAGCAAAGAACCGTTGCCGGTAAAGTTCAAACCTTATACGCGCCAGAGCATTCACCAGGCGCCGCAATGGGAGCTACTAACCGAGGACCTGCGCGAAGCGGTTCAAGTGATCTCCCATGTACTGCCGTTCCGCACCAACCAATATGTGTTGAATGAATTGATCGACTGGAGCAACGTTCCGGACGATCCGATTTATCGCCTGGTCTTCCCGCACAGGGACATGCTGAAAGCGGATGAGTACGAACGCCTGCGCGAGCTGGTCATGGTCCGCAAGGACAACGCGGAAACCGAAAAGGAAGTCACGCGCATCCGCATGCGCATGAATCCGCATCCGGCCGGGCAAATGACTCACAACGTACCTATGATGAACGGCGAACCTGTGCGCGGCCTTCAGCACAAGTACAAGCAAACCGTGTTGTTCTTCCCCAGCGCCGGGCAGACCTGTCATGCCTATTGCACTTTCTGTTTCCGCTGGCCGCAATTCGTCGGCATGGACGATCTGAAATTCGATGCGAAGGAATCGAATGAACTGGTGGAATACCTGAAGCAGCATGAGGAGGTCACCGATGTGCTGATCACCGGCGGCGATCCGCTGATCATGAATACGCGCAGCCTCGCCGGCTATATCGAACCATTGCTGGTGCCCGAGCTGTCGCACATCAAGAACATCCGGATCGGCACCAAGTCGGTCTCATACTGGCCGCAACGCTTTGTAACGGACAAGGACTCGGACGACCTGCTGCGCTTGTTCGAGAAGGTGGTCAGTTCCGGCAAAAACATGGCGATCATGGGTCACTACAATCACCCGATCGAGCTGCGCCAGGACATCGCGCAGCGCGCGGTAAAACGTATCGTTTCGACAGGCGCCACGCTACGCTTGCAGGCGCCGTTGATTCGCCATATCAACGAAGACCCGAACGGCTGGGCCGAGTTGTGGACTACGGGTGTACGCCTCGGCGCAATTCCGTATTACATGTTCGTCGAGCGCGATACCGGCCCGAGCGAATACTTCGAAATGCCGCTGGCCAAAGCATATGAAATATTCCAGGCCGCCTATCAACAAGTGTCTGGCCTGGCGCGCACGGTACGCGGCCCGTCGATGAGCGCATTTCCGGGCAAGGTATGCGTCGACGGCATCGTCACCATTAACGGCGAAAAGGTATTCGCGCTGCAGTTCCTCCAGGCGCGCAATCCGGATTGGGTGCGCAGGCCGTTCTACGCCAAGTTCGATCCGAATGCGACCTGGCTGGATGACCTGGTCCCCGCTTTCGGCGAAAAGAAATTCTTCTTTGAAACCGGTGAAGTTCACAGGCAGGACGTGATCCATATCCTGCGGCACGATCACGCACCTTCACCGGTCTCCTCCCCGGTCCTGCGACCAGCCACCTATGGCTCCTCCACAGGCGGAGCGTGACGACATGACGCACCTTTTGCACCGGCAGATACATCATGCCTGGCCGACCGCCGTGCGCGGCGAAGGGGTGTACCTGTTCGATTCGGAGTACAGGCGTTATATCGATGCCAGCGGCGGCGCTGCCGTGTCATGCCTCGGCCATCAACACCCGGACGTGCTTGCCGCCATGCACGCGCAACTGGATACGCTTGCCTATGCGCACACCAGCTTTTTTACGTCTGAGCCGGCGGAAGCGTTGGGCGACGAACTGGTGGCGCACGCTCCGGCCAATATCTCGCATGCCTACCTGGTTTCCGGCGGATCGGAAGCAGTGGAAGCGGCATTGAAGATGGCGCGGCAGTATTTCGTCGAACGCGGCGAGCCGCAACGCCGGTACTTCATCTCACGCCGCCAGAGCTATCACGGCAACACGCTTGGTGCGCTGGCGGTCGGTGGCAACGCATGGCGGCGCGAACAATTTGCGCCGATCCTCACTGAGAGCCACTATATCGACCCGTGTTACGAGTACCGGTATCGTGGCGAGCGGGAAACGGCGGAAGAGTACGGCCGCCGCGCCGCCCACCAACTGGAAGAAAAACTTCTGGAACTTGGTCCGGAGAATGTGATCGCCTTCGTTGCCGAGCCTGTCGTCGGCGCGACGCTAGGCGCGGTTCCCGCTGCGCCCGGCTACTTCCGGCATATCAGGGAGATATGCGACCGCCACGGAATCCTGCTGATCCTTGACGAAGTCATGTGCGGCATGGGACGCACCGGCAGCCTGCATGCATGCGAGCAGGAAGGCATCGCGCCCGACCTGATGACCATAGCGAAAGGATTGGGTGGCGGTTATGCCCCTATCGGTGCAACCCTGGTCGCCGCGCATATCTATGACGCATTTGCGTCCGGCTCGGGCATGTTCCAGCACGGGCACACCTACATCGGACATCCGCTCGCATGCGCCGCGGCGCTCGCGGTGCAGCGCGTGATCCGGCGAGACGACCTACTCGAAAACGTTCACGCGCGCGGCCGTCAGCTGGAACAGGCCCTGGTCGAACGTTTCGGCGCACACCCGTATGTCGGCGATATACGTGGCCGCGGTTTATTCTGGGGCATCGAGTTGGTTGCGAATCGTGAGACGAAACAGCCGTTCGAAGCGGCACAACGAGTGCATGCGCGCATTCGGGCGGCCGCGCTCGAGCGGGGTCTGATGGTTTACCCGATGGGCGGTACGATAGACGGGCGTTCAGGTGATCACGTGCTACTGGCTCCGCCTTTCATTGTCGATGCGGATATCATCGGGCAGATTGTTGATCGGCTTGATGATGCGGTGCATGCTGCGATCGCTACGGTGGCAATCACGAAATGAGGTTAAGCTAGTGGTCGCGCCGTTCGGTGCCCTATAGAAGAGGGCTTGTCGCCGAACCTGCCCCATGCGTAGGTGCTTTGCACATCCATGGCTTTATTCGGGCGGCGAATGTTGGAATCGGTATTAAAACCCTCGTCGACCTTGGATGAAATCCTATGAACGTACC
>JAQGMD010000235.1 GCA_028292565.1 Burkholderia sp.
AACAGACAGATTGTGTAACCACTCTGCTATTTGACGCAGCTAATCACGAATTGTTTCAACGTTGCAAACGTCTCTTGCTCTCGGGGTTTGTTACGGACGGACAGCGAGAACCGGGCGGGAGCACATCGCTGTTCCGGTGAAACCGCAATCCTGTAGCTCGGGCCGGCCGGGCTTATGCTTGACTGAAACTGTCCCCGGACTTTTGTATGAAACGGGCCTCCACGCCGAACTGTCCTCAGACTTTTTTTGTAAGCCGTCGGCTTGGGCATTGAAACCAAACTGCTGCCGGCAGCTTACATCCGTGCCTATGTCAAAGCGTAACAAGACCCGCCGGTTGAGCCGATATCATCACGAGCATGGTCAAATCCATCGAACAGCAGGCGCTGCAGGCGCCTGCATCGTACCCGCTCCTTGTAGCCCGAAGCCGCCCGCATTTTTCTTCATTTCCCAGACAGTGCCGATGTCGCAGTCCGACCCGTTGCTGACTGTCAGGCTAACTCATGGAATATCCGCGATCCGGCCCAAAGCGGCCATCTGGCTTCGTGATCCAGAACGTGGACGCAGGTAAAGCGGGCAGGCTCCTCGATCACATCTCCAGCGGCATCCGCGCGATCAGCTTGTCGAGCGTGATTGGATAGTCTCGCACCCGCACGCCGGTGGCGTTGTAGACCGCGTTCGCGACGGCGGCCGCGACACCGCAGATGCCGAGCTCCGCCACACCCTTCGATTTCATGGGCGACGAGATGGGATCGGTCTCGTCCAGGAAGATCACGTCCTGGTGCGGGATGTCCGCATGCACCGGCACTTCGTAGCCGGCCAGATCGTGATTCACGAAGTAGCCGAAGCGCTTGTCTACCGCGAGCTCTTCCATCAGCGCGGCGCCGACGCCCATGGTCATCGCGCCGATGACCTGGCTGCGTGCGGTCTTTGGATTGAGGATGCGCCCGGCAGCGCAGACGGCGAGCATGCGCCGCACACGGGTCTCGCCTGTCGCGGCGTCGACACCCACCTCCACGAAATGTGCGCCGAAGGTCGATTGCTGGAAGCGCTTGTCGAGGTTGCCGTATTCGATCAGGTCTTCCGCGACGAGGCCGCGCTCGCCGGCCGCCTCGGCAAGCGGAAGGCTGCGAGCTCCCGAACGGACCTGTCCATCGGCGAAGACCGCATCGCCGGTGTTGAACCCGGCCTTATGCGCGACGGCTTCGCGCAGCTTCATGCACGCGGCATAGACGCCTGCCGTCGAGTTGTTGCCGCCCCATTGGCCGCCCGACCCGCACGACACCGGGAAGCTCGAATCTCCCAGGCGCACCACCACCTTCTCCAGCGGCACGCCCATCATCTCGGCGGCGGTCTGGGCGATGATCGTATAGCTGCCGGTGCCGATGTCGGTCATGTCCGTCTCAACGGTCACGATGCCGCGCCGGTCGAGGCGCACTCGCGCCGCTGACTTGGTGAGCAGGTTGTCCCGGAACGCCGCGGCGACGCCCATGCCGACCAGCCAGCGTCCATCGCGTACCTGGCCGGTCTGCGGATTACGCTTGTCCCAACCAAAGCTTTTCGCACCGACCCGGAAGCACTCGACCAGCTGCCGCTTTGAGAACGGCGGATGGGGATTCGGCTTCTCCTGCGGCGCCTTGGACTGCGGATCCGCCGACGCCGGTTTGCCCGGATAGTCCGGGACGACCTGCGTGTCGTTGGCAATGCGGAATTCGATGGGATCCATGCCAAGCTTCTCCGCCATCTCGTCCATCGCGATTTCCAGCGCCGCCATGCCGGGCGCTTCACCAGGTGCGCGCATTGCGTTCGCTTCGGGCAGATCCAGCACGGCGAGCCGGTTGGCCGTCATGCGATTGGCCCCCGCGTAAAGCGCGCGCGTCTGCATCACCGCGGCCTCCGGCTTGCCGCCCGGCAGATCGCCCGACCAGGTTTCATGCGCGATGGCGGTGATCTTTCCGTCCTTCGCGGCGCCGATCCGGATACGCTGGATGGTCGCCGCCCGGTGGACCGTGTTGTTGGGAATCAGGGCGCGCTGCAACGACACCTTGACGGGCCGATGCGCCGCGCGCGCGCCGAGGGCGGCCAGTACCGCGTCCGAGCGCAGAAAAAGCTTCGCGCCGAAGCCGCCGCCGATATAGGGCGACATGACGCGGATCTTTTCCTTCGGTATGCCGAGCGTGCGCGCCATGTCGTCCGCGGCCCAGGCGATCATCTGGTTGGAGGTCCAGAGCGTGAGCCGGTCGCCATCCCACGCGGCGATCGTTGCGTGAGGCTCCATCATCGAGTGCGATTCGTTCGCCGTCTCATAAGTGGCGTCGAGCTGGATGGGCGCCGATGCGAAGGCGCTGGCGAAGTCGCCGACCCTGGTCTCGGCCGGGCCACCGAAGCTTTCGGCCGGGGCCGCCGTATTCTTGACGGACGCAAGGTCAAATGCTCCCTTCTCGCGCAGATAGTCGACGCGCACGAGATGGGCCGCGGCGCGCGCCTGCTCGAAAGTCTCGGCCACGACGACCGCGATGGCCTGGTGATAGTGCTGGATCCGGGGGCCGCCCAGCAGCAGCGCGGTGTTCAATTTTCCCTTGGCGAGTTTGCCGGCGTTCTGGGCCGTGACGATCGCGATCACGCCGGGAGCGGCTCTGGCGGCGGCGAGGTGCATCGAGACGATGCGGCCCTTGGCGATGGCCGAGCCCACGACGTAACCGTAGGCCTGGTTCGCCACCACGTCGTGCCGGTCATAGGCGTAGGGGGCGGTCCCGGTCGTCTTGAGCGGGCCGTCGATGCGATCGACGGGCTGGCTGACGACCTTGAGCTGATCGATGGGATTCGTGGTGGCGGGAGTGTCGAATTTCATAAATCACCTTTTCGCTTCGGCGAGGACGGAGGCGAGCGTGCGCTCCACCAGCGGAACCTTGAATGCGTTGTCGTGCGTCGTGCGTGCATCGGCGAGGAGTCCGGCCGCGACTGCCCTGGCGCCGCGAGGCATGTCGCGCTCGGCGGCGTCCACGCGCCACGGCTTGTGCGCCACGCCGCCCAATGCCACCCTGCCAGTCCCGTCGCGCTGCACGATCGCAGCAACGGAGACCAGCGCGAAGGCGTAGGAAGCCCGGTCCCGTACCTTGCGATAGAGGTGGGCGCCGCCGACCGGCTTGGGCAGCGTCACCGCGGTGATCAATTCGCCGGGCTCGAGGGCGTTCTCGATGTGTGGGGTGTTCCCCGGCAGTCGATGGAAATCGGCGATCGGAATGGTGCGCACTGAACCGTTGGGGCGGACGGTCTCGACCGTCGCATCGAGTACGCGCATCGCGATCGCCATGTCGCTCGGATGCGTCGCGATGCAGGCATCGCTCACGCCGACAATGGCGTGATGCCGGCTGAAGCCACCGATCGCCCCGCAGCCGCTGCCGGGGCGCCGGTTGTTGCAGGGCTGGTTGGTGTGGTAGCAAGAGGGGCAGCGGGTCCGCTGCAGCAGGTTGCCGGCCGTGGTCGCCTGGTTGCGCAGCTGCCCCGAGGCGCCGGCAAGCAGCGCGCGGGACAACACACCGTAGTCGTGCCGCACACGCGCGTCGGCCGCGAGATCGGTGTTGCGGACCAGCGCACCGATCCTCAACCCGCCGTCGGGAGTCGGCTCGATCTTGTCGAGCGCGAGGTCGTTGACGTCGACCAGGTGAACCGGTGTCTCGATTTCCAGTTTCATCAGGTCGAGAAGGTTGGTGCCCCCGGCGATGAACCTGGCGCCCTTGGTGCGGGCCGCGGCGGCCGCGGCTTCGGCGGGCGAGCTGGCTCTTTCGTATGTGAAAGGTTTCATGACTTCACTCCTGCGACCTCGGCGATCGCTTCCTGGATATTGGAGTAGGCGCCGCATCGGCAGATGTTGCCGCTCATGCGCTCGCGAAACTCGTCAGCCGTGGGCTCCGGCCGCTGCGTCAGGTCAGCGGTGACATGGCTCGGGATGCCCGCCCTCACCTCCTCCAGCATGGCCACGGCCGAGCAGATCTGGCCGGGCGTGCAGAAGCCGCATTGGTAGCCGTCGTGCTTCACGAAGGCCGCCTGCATGGGATGGAGGTTCTTCGGTGTACCGAGGCCCTCGATGGTCGTGATGTCGTGGCCTTCCTGCATCACGGCCAATGTAAGGCACGAAGTGATCCGGCGCCCGTCGACGATCACCGTGCAGGCACCGCACTGACCCTGGTCGCACCCCTTCTTGGTGCCCGTGAGGTGCAGCCGTTCACGCAGCGCGTCGAGAAGCGTGGTGCGCGGATCGATCATCATCTGGTGCTCGGTGCCATTGACGCGCAGGAGGACGTTCACGGTTGTCTGCGCGGACGCCTGGGCCGGCTGAGCAACGGCTGCAGCCTCGGCCACGGGTGCAAGCCGTCCTGCCGCAACGGCGCCGCCGGCAGCCGCCGCGGTCGCTTTGAGCAACTTTCGTCGTGTGGGATCGAATTCAGTCATCGTGAGGCTCCTGGGATTGTGAAACGGGGCCGTTTCGTGAACCGGAGGTGACGCGGGCGCCTGCCTTGGCGAATGCCTTCGCGGTCGCAAGCCCGATGCCGGAGCCCGCGCCAGTGACAAGGGCGACCGAGCCTTTGAAAATCATGAATAGGATTCATGGCCACTTTCCTTTGTTGAAGCCGGCAACCTTATGCTGTCTACGATCAAGCGGCGATTCTTTTGGTTCCGCTGCATGCGGCCGTATGCGGCACCGCTCTCTCTCTCTATTTCTGGTGGTTGAGACGATTGTCCGTCGCCTTTGCTGCGGGCGATGCTGTCGTCCAGAAATGTTGCGGAACCATGATTGGCCCGGTCAGCGCCAAACTACCGGCCACACACTGCCGGCGCAGCGCGCTAGCCAGGGCGTTTCTCAAAAACACCCTTGGCGACCGGTAGTGCGGAAAAGACGTTAGGCCAGCCGGCGTAGAAGGCCAGGTGGGTGAGCATCTCTGAGGCTTGCCCTTTCGTCAGTCCGTTATCCATCGCCCTATTGAGGTGGTACGGGATTTGCGCGACCTGGCCCGAGGCGATGAGAGCGCTGACGGTAACCAGGCTCCGGTCCCGAGGCGCCAGATCCGGACGTAACCACAAGTCATTGAATAGTACGTCGCTGGTGTACCGCACGACTCCCGGAGCCACGGCGCCGAAGTCATGCTGAACACGGGCCGCGCGTTGCGCCTCGGCAGCTTCATCAATGGGAAGAAGCTCACCTGAGGCCGGAGGAAGCTGAGCGGCGCCGATGTTACGCTTGCCAAAGACCTCTTTCGCGACCGCGACCGCCGACATCGCATTCGCCCAGCCGGAGTAGAACGCGAGATGCGTAATGACCTCGGAAATCTCGTTTGGCCTGACGCCGTTATCGAGCTCCAGGTTGAAATGATTCGGCATCTCAATCACCTGATTACGCGCAATCAGGGCCGCCACGGTAATGATGCTACGGTCTCGCGGTGACAGATCGGGGCGTTTCCACAGGTCGCCAAGAAGAAGGCCTTGTCTGTATCTCTCGAGTGCCGGCGCGACCGTCCGGACATCATCAGTCGTCAGCGTTGACGGAGGAGTATTCGATCTTGGCGTCACCGTTACTTTGTCTGCGTGGGCCAAAGACCACGCCATCAAAAGACGCCATTGCTATTGTACGAAGTTTCATATCTGTGTCCTTTCCAAAGTGAACGGAGTTGAGGCGTTGAAGCGCCTCTCTCCCAATCGGGGAGGCTCTATCGGCAGCTCTCGCTCTTATCTGCCGTATTGCTCGTCGCTCACCTTTTCCATCCAATCAACGTTCTTACCGCCAACTTGTTCCTGAATAGCGATGTGCGTCATTGCGGTGGTCGATGCGGCACCATGCCAGTGTTTTTGACCGGGCGGGATCCAGACCACATCTCCTGGTCGGATATCCTCGATCGGACGGCCCCAACGCTGTATCCGCCCGGAACCAGCCGTGACGATCAGGGTCTGACCGAGCGGATGGGTATGCCATGCGGAGCGGGCACCGGGTTCAAACGTGACGTAGGCGCCAGAGGTGCGCGAGGGTTCGTTCGCCTGAAACAGAGGGTCGATGCGTACCGAGCCCGTGAAGTATTCGGCTGGTGCTTTCCTGGAGGGCTGCGAGCCGCTTCGCGTAATGGAAATGGTCTGCGAATCTGCGCTTGAAGCGGACGAAGGAGCGCTCGACCCTGAGACGGATCTTGCCTGGTCAGTCTGGGCGAACGCCGGAGCGAGCAGAGAAAGCGACATGAGCGTCGCGGTGAGCAGTTTCATTTTTGTCCTTTCATTCAACCATTGGTCATTGAGAGCCATGGCTGTTACTTCTCCATGAGTTCAATTGTCACTTTCAACGGACCGGGCCGGTTCAAGGCTTCGACGCCGGAATCGATCTTTCCTAGTTTGACGAGTCCGTTCGAATAACCAAAATCCCTGTAGAACACGGCCAGATTCCCCCAGGGAGAGTAGTAGGTGATGTCTCCGATCGAAGGATCGCTGCCTGGAGGTGCTCCTTTCGTAGATAACCTCCTTGGCAGGTCGCTGATTTTTTCGGTCGCTGCATAGTCCTTCAATGTCAGAGTTAGTGGAAGCAGGGAGACGAAATCCCTGGACGTTGCGTTGCCGACGAGGGTGGCCGTGATCGCCGTTCCTTCGACATCCATGCGGATCTTCATGGTGCTTACCTTCTGATTGGATATTCCGTGCGCCGATTCCTTACCTGCAACGTCGGTCGTGTCGGCACCGGCCGGCGCGGTAACGCCGGCGATCGCCATTGCCAGGATCAGAACCGGAAACAGCACTCGCTTTATCATCGCTTCCTTTCATTGGCCGATCGAGATGCGAGCGGCGGTTGGTTGTTTGAACATGTGAAAATCCCCTATTGGGGACCGGCAGCGATCACGCGATTCTTGCCGGTCGATTTCGTGGAGAGCGAAATAGCGCCTTGCGAACACCGAAGGCGCTCACCGAAGGCGCTCACCGCCTGCACTTCCGTCCTCAGCGTGCGGTGTACCCTCCATCAACAGCGAGTGCGTGGCCGATCACGAAGCTTGCGCCAGGGCTGCAAAGCCAAAGAACGGCCGCGGCAATCTCCTCCGGCCGACCAAGTCGCCCAATCGGCTGGTCTTTCATGATGTCTTTCATGGCGTCTGCTTCACTGGCCAGCATGGCTGCGACCATCGGCGTCTCGATGGTTCCGGGGCAAACGGCGTTAATACGGATGCCTCTGGAGGCATATTCGAGAGCAGCGCTCTTGGTCAGCCCGAGCACCCCATGCTTGGAGGCGTGATACATTGCCCGACCCGCTATGCCCACGAGTCCGCCAATCGAAGAGCAGTTGACGATGGCGCCACTTCCTTGCTCGCGCATCTGGAGCAGCTCGTACTTCATGCAGCTAAAGACGCCGCGAAGATTAATCGCATTTACGCGGTCGAACTCTTCGATGCTGGCATCAGCGGTTTCTGCGATGGGACTTTGCACGCCGGCATTGTTGAAGGCCGCATCCAGCCGTGCGAACTTGGATACGGTCTGCTCGACCATCGCTGCCACCTGACGCTCGTCGGCTACGTCGCAGCGGATGGCGAGTGTCTTATGGCCCGCGGCGGCGAGCTCCTCCGCTGCGGCACGTACCGAATCCTCATGGTGGTCCGCCAGCACCACCGACGCACCCGCCTCGGCGAAGGCTTTAGCGGTTGCCAGACCTATGCCAGAGCCGGCGCCGGTAACGAGCGCGACTTTGTTCTCAAAAGACAAATTCATGATGGTTCTCCTTAATTGGTCCCTGGTCCGGCCACGTATTGTTCATCGTTCACCTTTTCCATCCAGTCCACGACCTTGCCGTCGAGCTGCTCCTGGATGGCGATATGGGTCATGGCAGTGGCCGGCGTGGCGCCATGCCAATGTTTCTCGCCAGGCGGACACCTGACCACATCACCCGGCCGGATTTTCTCAATGGGGCCGCCCCAACACTGCGTCCAGCCGCAGCCTGCGGTGACGATCAGGGTCTGGCCCAGCGGGTGCGTGTGCCATGCGGTCCGGGCACCGGGTTCGAACGTGACACTGGCACCGGATGCGCGTGCCGGATCGTTTGCCTGGAACAAGGGATCAATGCGCACAGTGCCGGTGAACCACTCGGACGGTCCTTTGCCGGAAGGCTGTGAGCCGCATCGTTTGATTTCCATTTCAAATTCCTGTTCTATTCGATTGAAGCATTCGTTTGCTTTAGAACTGCTATTGACAAGAATGTATCGGGTGAGGGGGCATTCGAGTGGTCGGTGAAATCCGCATAGGCTTATGAGAAAAATTCATGGCTGCCGCTTGTTGCGGGATGTCTTCCTGTTAGGCGGTCGGCTTGCGCTCAGGCGCTTTCGGCTCGCGGTGAGGCGCACAGGAGCCTCGCCGCAATAGCTGTGAATGTGGGCGATACGAATTTGCTTAGCGTGACGCCATGCGGGTAGGTGGTAAACTTCGCATAGTGATATGAGCCCAATTCATCAATGTCCCGCGTAGACTTCAATAACCTTCAGGCTTTCATTGTGGTAGCGCGTGAGCGCAGCTTTACCCGCGCAGCCGCCCAACTCGGTGTTTCCCAGTCGGCGCTCAGCCATACCATTCGTGGATTGGAGGCAAAGTTGGGCGTCCGACTGCTTGCTCGTACCACGCGCGGCGTCTCGCCGACCGAGGCAGGTGAACGTTTGCTCTTGAACGCGGGGCCGTATTACGACGGACTCGAAGTCGAATTGGCGGCCTTGAGCGAATTTCGGGAAAAGCCGGCAGGTACCATTCGCATTACGGCACACGACCATGCGGTCGACACTGTTCTCTGGCCCAGGTTGGCAAAGTTCCTGCCCGACTATCCTGATATTAAGGTCGAGATCAGCATCAACTATGGGCTGATCGACATCGTCGCCGAGCGCTATGACGCTGGCGTGCGCAGCAGCAATCAGGTGGCAAAGGACATGATCGCCGTGCGCATTGCGCCGGACCTGCGCATGGCCGTCGTTGGCTCTCCGACATACTTCTCAAGGCGACCGGCGCCGCGAACGCCTCAAGACTTGACTGCACACGACTGCATCAATCTGCGACTGCCAACCCGTGGCGGTGTTTATGCTTGGGAATTTGAGAGAGATGGTCAAGAGCTGCAGGTGCAGGTTCAAGGCCAGCTCGTGTTCAATACCACCCCGCAAATGCTCAGGGGAGCATTGGCCGGATTTGGCTTGGCCTATGTACCGGAGGATTTGGTGCAGGAGCATGTCGCTGTAGGACTCCTCAAACCGGTGCTTGAAGACTGGTGTCCTACCTTTCCGGGCTACCATCTTTACTACCCGAGCCGCCGCCAGTCCTCACCGGCGTTTGCTTTGCTGGTTGACGCGCTCCGCTACCGGGTCTGATGCGGTTCCAGCCAAGGGCACCGTGCGTTCGTCAAAGACTAAACCTATGGCGGTCGCAGCCGTAGGACTTGCGGCGAATCCACTCCTGATTTCAAGAGACGACTTGGCCCGTTGCCTCGGTATTCTGGCGGCCGGACGTATAGGCACGTCCACTTAGGGTGAACAAAGGACAGCTCCTGGCCGAACTCGA
>JAQGMD010000251.1 GCA_028292565.1 Burkholderia sp.
TTTCGGGAAAGACGTATGACCGATATGGGTCGCCCTCGCCAGTTCGCGAATCTGCTTAGTGCGTCCGAGGTTTAGCTTGGAGCGGTCATTGCCGGAAGTAGAGCAGTCGTCTCGGTTCGGCCTCCTCGTTATCGTGAAATGAAATTATTAAGTGGTTTTTCAACACCGCAGGACTAGTCGCTGTGTCTGTCCCAGCCCCAGAATTCATCGCCTTCGTCCAGGAAGAAGCGCGACAGCACCATGTTGTGCACTTCGGACGCGCCATCTACCAGTCGCGCCTGCCGGGCGTAGCGATAGATCCATTCGAGAGGAGTATCCTTGGAATAGCCGCGCGCGCCATTCAGCTGAATTGCGGTATCGACCGCCTTGTGCAGCGCATCGGCGACCACCACTTTGGCCATCGACACTTCCTTGCGTGCGTAATCGCCCTGGTCGAGTTTCGCGGCTGCGTGCATGGTCAGCAGCCGCCCGACCTGGATCTGCCTTACCGCCTCGCCCAACAGAACCTGCACCGATTCCTTGTCTGCCAAAAGTCCGCCTCCGGCTTTACGCTCGCGCACGTAATCGCGAGCGATGCCAAGTGACTTGCGCGCTAATCCGAGCCAGCGCATGCAATGTGTAAGACGGGCGGGCCCGAGGCGGATTTGCGTCATCTTCAGTCCATCGCCGACGCCCATCAGGCGATTCTCGTCCGGAATTTCGAGACCATTGAATTTCAGCTCGCAATGCCCGCCATGTTCTTCCGGGCCCATGATCCCTATACGGCGTACAATTTCCCAGCCCGGTTGGTCGCGGTCGAACAGGAATGCCGTCAGCCCCTTGCGCGTATCGTCAGAGGTGCGCGCAACCAGGATGAAGTGTTGCGCGACACCGGCGCCGGTGATGAACCATTTGTGTCCGTTAACGATCCAGCGGTCGCCTGTCTTTTCCGCGCTTGTCCTGATCATGGTCGGATCCGAGCCGCCACCGGGCGACGGTTCGGTCATGGCGAACGCAGACCGGACCTTGCCGTCTATGATCGGTTGCAACCACCGCCGCTTCTGCGCTTCCGTACCGACCTTGCTGAGCACCATCATGTTGCCGTCGTCCGGCGCTGCACTGTTGAACACAACCGGACCGAACAGGGACCGGTTCATCTCTTCATAGCAGGCAGCCATGCCCACCATTGGCAGGCCGGCGCCTCCGAGTTCTTCAGGCGTTTGCAGGCACCACAAACCTTCCGATCGCGCCTTGGCGCGCAGCGTCTGCAATAAAGACTCATTGATGTTTTCATGTTCGTCGTAGCTCGTCCGCTTCGCTTCCAGAGGAACCAACTGCTCCTCGACGAATGTCCGGATACGTTTACGATAGCTTTCGATCTCCGGTGACAAATGAAAGTCCATGTTATTTTTCCTAAAGGGTGTTGATTGAATGACCGCCATCGACCACGATGACCGACCCGGTCATGAATGCGGAAGCTGCAGAGGCCAGGAGCAGTAGCGGGCCTTCAAGATGCTGAGGCTGCCCCAGGCGTCGTTGCGGGATGCGTTTGATCAGCGTCTGTCCGGCATCGGAAGCAAAGAAATCCTTGTTGAGCGGCGTTTCGATATAGCCGGGCGCCAGCGCGTTGACGCGGATCCCGTAGCGAGCCAGCTCGAGCGCCATTGCCTTCGTCAGCTGGATCAGGCCGGCCTTCGATGCCGCATAGGCAGCCACTTGCTGCGCAACGCGCAAGCCGAGAATCGAGGCAATGTTGATAATGCTGCCCCCGCGGTTGCTATCGCGCATATGGATGGCAACGACCTGCGCGACGCGCCATGCGCCGTTAAGATTGACGTCGACGACGCGGCGCCAGTCATCTTCGGTCTGTTCGAGGAAGGGCTTGGTGGTCGCAATGCCGGCATTGTTCACCAGAACGCCAATGGCCCCGAGGCTGGCGCCGATTTCCGCCACTGCAGCTTCGACGGTCGCTCGCTCCTCTACATCCATGAATACCGCCTGCGCACGGATGCCCTCGGCAGCGAGTTCGTCCGCGAATGCCTTGCCCTCGTCAAGCCGACGGCCGGCAAGACCAACTGCCG
This sequence comes from Burkholderia sp., assembly GCA_028292565.1. The sequence goes on from JAQGMD010000251.1 coordinate 2,061, forward strand.
CACCGGATCGCCCGAGCATGCCCGCAAAATCCCGCCCGAGCCCGCCAAATGCACCTGTTACCAGCGCTACGGTGCCGTCAAGTCTTGTCGTCATTTGTAACTTCCTTCATGTCCGGGTGGTCCGCGCACGGCTTCAACCGAGCGCCTTCGGATTATCGACCGCCATCCGTGCGCGTACTTCGATCGCCAGCAATTCCCTCACCATGACGCTCCCAGGATTGCCGGGATCGAAGGTCCCGGCACGGATCGCTGATGCGAGGCGCCGCTTGCAATGCGCCAGGTCGGATTTTTCAGATGGGGCCGGCTCGCCTAACAGGCTTGCAACCGTCTCCAACATGCCTCTCTTCACTTCAGCCATTTCCTCTGCCGCTCGCAATTCGCGAAGTGCGATGCCAAGGGCATTGGCAATCATCAACCCCTCGTAGCGGTTCTCGCCTGCCTGCGCGGGCAACACGCGGTCGACCAGCGTCTGTCGCGCGATATCGATCAGGTCTATTGCATCCGGCCGGAACATCAATTCATCTCCTGTGCAAGTTCCAGAATCTCGGCCTCGAGCTGGGACACCATGCGGCCCGTCAATGCAAGTTCGAGCGAGCGCTGTTCTCCCGACAAATGCCGCTCGGCCTGTTGCAGCGCGATGACTGCCCATCGCACATGGGCCAGCAGTTCCCAGTATTTGAGTCCCGCGCGGTCGACGGTGCGTCCGCTATGTTGCTCGTAATCCTGCAGAAAATCTTCTGCATCGCCAATGCCGCCGCCGCGACGCTCGTTCTGGCCAAACCGCCAGCATTTCGCGAAAAACCACCCAATGTCTTCGAGCGGATTACCCCACGCCGCGAATTCCCAATCGAGGATGGCGGTCAGCTTGCCGTTCTCGACCAGAAAATTACCTGTCCGGAAGTCGCGATGCACGAGGCATACATCTTCCATGGCGGGGGCATTACGTTCGAGCCAGCGCAGTCCCCATTCGAGAGCCGGGTAGCCGCCGGGCAGCACGTCGAGATAGCGCCGTTGCCGCCTGATGCTTTCCATGAGTGGTCCGGCAGGCGCCGCGCCGAGAAAAGCAAGTTCCAACAGCGGTGGACGCACCAAATGCAGCTTCGCAAGATTCTGTCCTAGCTCTCGCAGCAATGCCGGCCGGTCCGGGACCAGGCTGTCATCCTTGACCAGCTTGAAGCCGGCGCCGATGCCCGGCGCGTGCTCCATGATGAAAAATTCCGATCCGATAACCCCGCTGTCTTCGCAAAGAAGTAGCGGTTTTGCGACCTTGACCCCGGCCCGGTGCGCAACCGACAGGATGGAGAACTCATGCCCGCGGCTCAGGCTGGTTGCCACTTTTGCCGATGCGTTGCAGCGCAAGACCCAGACTTGCCTGCCCTCGCAAGCGCCTCCTTGCACGTTGACGCAAAGCGCCCAGTTTTCCTGTATCGCGCCGCCCGACAGTCTTCTTGATGAATCAATGTCGACGTGGTCGGCATCGAGCGCCTTCTTGAGATATGCGCAGAGGCGCGTCGTTGTCACATTATCCTGGAGGTGCAAAGCGTCAATCCTTTCCGCCACTGTTGGAAAGCGGTGACTGGTTAAAGGCCTTCGCCTGATCGCGCAGGACGAACTTCTGTATTTTTCCCGTCGACGTCTTCGGAAGGGGACCGAACACGACGCTGCGCGGAACCTTATAGTGGGCTATGTGCCCGCGACACCAGTCGATGATGGCCTCGGCTGTCACAGCCTGTGCATCCGGCTTAAGGGTGACGAACGCGCAAGGCGTTTCGCCCCATTTTGGATCTGGGCGAGCGACGACGGCGGCCTCCATCACCAGCGGATGCCGGTACAGGCACTCTTCCACTTCAAGCGACGAAATATTCTCGCCGCCGGAAATAATGATGTCCTTCGAGCGATCCTTGATTTCGATATAGCTGTCCGCGTACCAGACCGCCAGGTCCCCCGAGTGATACCAGCCCTCACGGAACGCTGCCTCGGTCGCCGCTTCGTTCTTGAGGTAGCCTTTCATAATCGTATTCCCGCGCAGCATCACTTCGCCGATGGTGATGCCGTCCTGCGGAACCGGCTGATGGGTCTTGGGATCCATCACCATCGCCTGCGCCATCGTCGGCATTGGCACGCCTTGCCGTGCCATCCGCTGTGCGCGCTCGGACAGAGGCAGACCCGTCCAGTCGTCCTGCCACGCGCACAGCGTCGCGGGTCCATATGATTCGGTAAGGCCGTAAAGATGCGTGACTTTGAAGCCCATCTGTTCCATGGCTTCGATGACCGCCGACGGCGGAGCCGCGCCGCCGGTCGCCACCTCGACGACCTGGTCGAACTTCTGCTTTACCTGCGCCGGTGCATGTACCAGCATATTCAGCACAATGGGCGCGCCGCAGAGGTGGGTGATGCGGTCATTTCGGATCGATGCAAAAATTGCGGCGGGCTCAATGCGCCGCAGACACACATGCGTTCCCCCCGCTGCAGTCACGGCCCAGGTATGGGTCCAGCCGTTACAATGGAACATCGGCAACGTCCACAGATACACGCTGCCGGATGTAAGTCCGATTGCAATGACATTGCCAAGTGCATTCAGATAGGCGCCCCGGTGGTGATAGAGGACCCCTTTGGGGTCGCCGGTGGTGCCGGAGGTATACAACAGGCAAAGCGAGTCCCATTCATCTTCAGGACCGTCCCACGCAAAGCCGGGGTCACCCTCGGCGAGCAAGGCTTCGTATGTCAGGTTACCGATCAAATCGCCGCCTTTTTCAGCCAGACTCTCGATCTCGACAACGACAATTTCTCTCCCAAGCGTTTGAACAACCGTGCGCACAAGCGGCATGAATTCTCGGTCGGCAATCAATACCCTGGCTTCGCCGTGGTTGAGGCAGAATGCAATCGCTTCCGCGTCGAGCCGGTAATTCAACGGATTCAACACGGCACCCAAGGCCGGTATGGCGTAATGCGCTTCAAGCGTCGCCGGGACATTGGGAGCGAGTATTGCCACGGTATCGCCGCGGCCAATGCCACGCCGCGAAAACGCCGAGGCCAGGCGGCGGCAACGCGATTCGAATTCACGGTAGGTGAACACAATCGACCCATCCCGGACAGCGATCTTGTCCGGATATACCCGGGCGCTGCGCTCAAGGAACTGGATCGGTGAAAGCGGCACATAGTTCGCGCGCCGCTTGTTCAGTTCCGGGCCGCTGACAGATATGCCCATCGCATTTTTCCTTTCTTTCTTACTTTCTGTCGACACGAAGGATGACTATGCCGGGCGCCCCAGCTGTGACTTTCCGTGCAGGCATAGTTCGTCCGGCACATCGATTTCAAAACAAAGCACCGCCGCGGAAAGCGACTTGCCGTAATTGTCGAGGCACAGACTGAGCGATACGCCGCGGGCCAGCGCTCCTTCCGCAACAAAATTCAGAGCGTCATCGACTTGGTATCGCCGGACGCTGCCTTTCACCACGCCCTCGTAAAAAGCTTTGAAGCGTTCCGCGGTCAGCTGTTCCTTTAGCAATGGATAAAACTCCGATTCGTAGGCGATCACACGGATATTCGAGGTACTACCCTTGTGGCTGGACCGGGTATGCGCAACATGTTGGAGCAGGACTCTCATTGGTCATCCTTGATCGCGCGCGAGCACGTATTTCCCGAGATCAAATACTTCGAGGTCTAATACGCCGATGACTTCGCGTCCTACCTTCAGTGCCTCCTCGCGGGTCGGGTACGCGCAGCGACGCGCACCGCGACTTCATAGCTCAGGGCGATTGCTGGGCGACATGGTGTCGTGAATCGCGTTGGCTTTAAAAAAATCTGGTGGCGCAAGAACGGGTGAGCAACGGCAGGCAGCCCTTGACGAGCTTTTGCATCGTGGACGCACAAAGTGTCAAGAACACCGATACGGCCAAACACAAGGGCTATGACGCGGGCAAGAAAGTCAGCGGCATCAAGCGCCACATTGCCGTGGACTCGCAGGGACTCCCGCATGCGATCGAAGTCACGACCGCGGACGTGAACGACAGAAAGGGCGCATTGCTGATGTTTGCGCTGCATGACGATACCTTATCCGCTGTCACCCAGGTGTTAGTCGACGGCGGCTATACCGGAGAGCAGTTCGAGCACCGGACATGGCAGATTCCAGGCGCCAAGGTGCAAGTAGCCAAGCGCAACGAGTTGCACAAGTTTGTCGTCATCCCCAAGCGTTGGGTGGTCGAGCGATCATTTGCCTGGCTAGAGAAATGTCGACGGCTATGGAAGAAGAAAGAAGGTGGCGTCAGAACTGCCTCAAGCGGTCATTCGAACGCGA
>JAQGMD010000262.1 GCA_028292565.1 Burkholderia sp.
GTTCGCGTAACGTTGCGGCCGCGAGCGGTTCGATGGCCGTCCGGCAGGATCGCCCCTTCTCCCGCCGCGATATCCTGCGCCGATTCCACTTCACCGCCCTTCAGCCAGTCGCCGTACTGCGACAAGGTATTGGCCTGTGCCTCACGCATCCGCCTACGTTTCCGTGCTAAGCGGGCGGGACGGAATCGTTACGAGATCGCCGACTAAACAGCGCTTCGTCGCAGGGAGGGCACCCCGTGCCTTCCCTGCCAATTCAAGCCGCCTGGAGCACATGAAGGCAATAAGCGTTAAAGTGCGAACTCGCAAACCTCCCGTCTTCGTTAAAGCCTTCAGATGTCGTCTCATTCGCCAATTCCTGCTCACGCGAGCGTCAAGCCGACAGTCGTCGCGCCCTTTTTCCTGAGTTCCTTTACGTGGAATGTCGCGCTCGGCATGACATTCATCCTGATCCCCCTTTATGCACGCTCGCTCGGGATGTCCGGCGTGCAGATCGGGACGCTGATCTCATTGCCGGTGGTGTTTCAGATCATATTTACCCTGCTCGGAGGCGCCCTCGCCGACCGTGTCGGCGGCAAGAACATGGCGATGGCGGCATGCGTCATGACCGGTTTCGCCGGGCTGGTGTTCATGGCTTCGGCCGGTTTCGCCTCGATGTTGGCGGCTCAATTCATGATGGTCATTGCGCGCGCAATCTTCTGGCCGGCCACATGGTCACTCGCCAGCCAGATACCGGGCAATTCCGGCAAGCAGATGGGTCGGCTCAATGCGTTTACCAACGCCGGACAAATTGCCGGCACGACGGCCGCCGGCTTCATCATCGGCTACGCCGGCTTCGGTGTCGGTTTTGCAGTGATGGCGGCTGCCGCTTTCGCCGCACTGGCGTTCAATCAAATGTACCGGTTTGCAGCCACCGTTCCACGCACTTCGGACGAGTCGGTCTTCACAACCTACCGCATGCTGTTCAATAAGCGCGTAATTCGCTACACCATGGTGTGTGCGTATATATCCTCCCTGCCGATAGCGCTCTCATTTTCTTTTTATTCCATCTTGCTGGTCGAGCAGGGATTCGATGCGGATGCGACCGGTTCCCTGATCTCGTTACGGGCGGTCGGTGCGATCGCGGCTGGGTTCTTTGCCGGGAGTTTCGTCGCACGCACGCGCGGTATCGGGACACCGCTTGTGTCCGCAATCGTCGTTGGCCTCTCGGTCGCGTCAGGCGCCGCTATGGCGCAGCCGGTGCTGATCGGCCTGTTCCTGTTCGTATTGGGAGCCGCGTCATCCGTGATGATCCTGTATTTCCAGCTGCTGATCGGTTCCGTGAGCTCCGCGGAATCACGCGGTTCCGCCATGGCCCTTGGTAACGTGGGCTGGGGCATTTCGCTGCTCGCGACACCTTTCGCGATGGGCGTACTGCAGGACCTGATCGGAATCAAGGCGGCTTTTTACAGCATGGGCGGCTTTGCGGTGCTATGCGGACTGGCCCTGGTGCCATTGCAGCGCTGGGCACTCGTCGCGGATCGCGACCACGCTATCTGAGCCAATAGTCGACCGGAGCCAGCGGCGGTGGAATATTGGCATCACCGACAGAGGTACGCAGGTCGATCTCGATCATGCGGCATATCGCATCGAGCGGAAGATCATTCGGACTCAAGCCAAATGGTTCCTCGATCTCGTCGCCAAGCGCGTCCAGGCCGAAAAATGTATACGCGACGATCGCGACCACCACAGGCGTCATGAATCCGATGGAGTCGACCAGGCCGAACGGCAGAAGAAAGCAGTACAGGTAAGCGGTCCGATGCAATAACAGCGTGTATGAAAAAGGGATGGGCGTATTCTTGAGGCGCTCACAGCCCGTTGCTACAGTGACCATCGAAGCAAAGGTGTCATCGATGGCAGCACCGAGGCATCCATCGACGCGGCCTTCTTGAAGGCAAAGTCGTAAGTCGTCTCCCATCCGCAACATCAGATAATGAGGATGGTTAGTCGCCGGCGCGAGGCGCCTCCATTCCTCGTCCGCCAGCAAGCCCTTGAGCTCCCCGCTGTCGTCTGTGCCGCGCAGCTGATGCCGCAGCGAATGTGCGAAGGCGATCGTACGATAGATCATTCTTGTGCGAAGGTCCGCCGGCCCGCAGCCGGCAAGGACCGGCTCCGGAAAAGCAATCAGGCTTTGGCATTGGCGCGCCAGGTTCCGGCTTTCCGCCACCAGTTGCCCCCACAGCTTCCGGCCTTCCCAATAGCGGTCATAGGCGGCGTTATTGCGGAACCCCAGGAAAATCGCCAGCGCCAATCCGATCAGGCTGAAAGGGATGGCAGTCAGGGTGATCTTGAAATCGAAGACTGCGCCGTGCGCGACCGTTACGAGAATCGCAATCGCGACGTTCACCAGCAACACTTTCCAGATGGTCGACAGGACAGAGCCGCGCATGATCAGGAACAGCCGTAGTCCTGATGGACGGTCGCGAACAATCATCCGGGATTTCCTTTGCCTGGTAGTAAACGGTGGAGCGATCCTTTGCAGACCGGTCCGGCGATTTAGTGTTCCCGGGCACCGAGGCTGGCCCTGAAATTCGTGTTGCCCGGATGCGCGTCGACCCGTTGCTTAGCCGCAGTTTTGACATCGCCGCTCATGTGGAGTGAAATGAACGGCTTTCCATTGGAGGCCTCGATGAAGCGCACCTACCAACCTTCCGTCGTACGCCGTGCACGCACTCACGGCTTTCGCGCCCGCATGGCCACCCCGGGTGGCCGCGCTGTGATTAATCGCCGTCGTGCAAAGGGACGCAAACGGCTGGCGATACAGGTCAGGTAAGGGAGTTGAGCCAGCCAATTTCGCAGTCAGTTCGCAGGTCGCCAGAGGGAGGCTCTATCTTGGAGTGAATCGCCATTGCAGAATGGCAAGCCGCCATACGTTAAGTGTTGGTGAGCGACAAGACATGCGATTTGGTAATAACAGACATCAGAAAATGAAATTAGATTTATATCTTTGCCGGACTCATACTTCGTTCATCAAAAAACGAACCAACGAGAAAGAAATCATATGCCGGCACTTATCGCAACTCTTCCCCGCACCGGCGGCAATGGCCGCGCGTTGTTCAATCTGGTTGGCAAGCTGTTCAGCGCCTTGGTCGCGCCCAGGACCGTACC
>JAQGMD010000264.1 GCA_028292565.1 Burkholderia sp.
AATTTTGCTGGCCGTAGCGGGCGCGTTGCTGCGTTGCTCGTCGTCGCCATAGCTCGCTATGGCTCCTCCTCACGCCTTGCACCGCATCCCGCGACGGCCGCCAAATTGCCCAACTTATCCCTGCGCGATGCCTAAGCAAAGATCCAGATCTCGCAACGGAAATCGCATCGTGGAGGCGTAAAAAGTAGGCTGTCGAAGCGCGATTGCAATCATATTCGCATCAGGCTGCCCTGGCATGTTGCGGCATGTGGTCGAGCAGCGGAGGATAATGGCTCAATGTTGTTGGCGTTGATAGACCGGCCGGCCAGTTACAGAACGTCATTCATCTGTGAAAGAAAATTCTTCATTTATCCGGATGAAAACAGTGTTTGCGACCGAAGGTTCTACCAGCCATCAACGTCTTCTTGCCACGGAGTGGTCGAAATGGGATCGGATATCGCGGCACATTAATCGACACTCTATGGCGAAGGACTGGGAGCGTTTGGAGTTTGTTTTTAAGAAGGGATCCGGCAAAACTGAGATCAAGGTAACCGACATATCTCTCGTTTACTACACTGGGGCAATTGCGTTTCGTGCGGCGACGTGAATACGGCATTCATAGAAAAGCATCACACGGAAACCGTTTTTTTCTGTCACCATTGGCGGTATGCGATTGCCACAACTAAGCACAATCCACAAAGCCGTGTCTTGGGCAGCAAGAGTCGTTGGCGCCGGATGCTGGGGGTATGCGCTCTACTCCGTCCATCTAGGTCGAGTGCGAGTTGGGTCGAGATCAACTGCTGTTGTTATTGAACACGCCGTTAGCCCCGTTGCTTTTGTATCGGCTATTTTGCTGTACGTCGGGGGGGCATACTGTGCTTTTGGATTGCGAAGCGGATTGCGAATCACTAACCAGGGCATCTCGGAAAAAGTAAAGCAAATTCCGGAACCGTTGTCAGCAACCGTCGGTGCAGGTGCGGCTGCTGGCGCGATTAACGGCAGGAGAAAAACCGCCCGATTCTTGACGCCTTCCACGCGTGGCTGGTCGAGCATAACGCGGCCGTCGTGTCGAAAACGCTGATCGGCGATGCGATCAGCTATGCGCTGAAGCAATGGCAGTATCTGGTGCGTTATATCGACGATGGTCGCGCGCCGATCGATAATAATCTGATCGAACGGGATATCCGGCCATTCACTACTGGCAGGAAGGGGTCTTGTGCACCCCGCAGCGTTGGCCTCGCGTATGGCCAAACACCTGCGGTAACGCTTTCCAGAAACCCAGTGCGCCATCGCCGATCGCCAGCTTCGGGTCCATCTTCAGCCCGCGCGCTTTCAGGTCAAGCAGCACTTCTTTCCATGGCGCTTCTGATTCCCGGTAACCGTCGCCAATGGCGACTAATTCCTTCTTGCCGTCGGCAGTGGCGCCAATCACTACCAGCATGCATTGACTGGCATCCTCCAGGCGCACCCCGAAATGCACGCCGTCGACCCACAGATAAACGTAGTGCTTATTGACCAGACTGCGCCTGGACCAACGCCCGTGCTCGTCTGCCCGGCTCTCCTTCAGGCGACTGATGGTCGAGGCCGACAATCCCGGTGCATCGCGCCCCAACAGGGCCGTCAGCGCTTCGCTGAAATCGCCTTCCGCACACTCGGCATACGCCCGTTGCACTTGCGGATCGTAGCGATGCATGTCCGCCGAATTCCGCGATTTGGCCAACGCGAACCGGCAATTGCAGGATTGGGTGACGAACGAAGCCGGCAACCGTATCCTATGGCACGACGCGCGAGATGCCGTTAAAGCGCTTGCTGAGGTGCAGAAGGCCTTGCCGTCCTCGCTGCGTGCGGTGCCGCCGGAGGTGGCTTCGTGGATACGTTTTATAGAAAGCCGGGTATCGACCGGCTTACCCGAAATTCGTTATTCTGTTCTGAAGCATGCGGGCAACTAATTGCTTTTGCTCAAGGCATGAAAGCTGGGGCTCCAGCAGAAGTGGGCGGAACCTTTTTGATGTCGAACCCGGCCACAGGAGCGGTCGTGATCGGCGGCTATGTTGCTGCCACATTACATAGTTACGAACTACACACAGGGGCCGATTCTGGCAGTTCTCCAATTGACTGGCTCCGGCACGTTGACCGCGAAATGTGGTCGGCTGCTCTCGTTGCGTAGCGGGCGTTTAAGAAATTCTCGCGACCGGCCGGGATGGGTCGAGAGCGGAAGTTCGTAATCTGACACATCCTGTCAGATAAGGTCACAACTTATACAATATTGAGTACCAATAGCACTATCGCTCTTGAAAGCCAGTGGCGCATCTCCGGGTTCCCGCCTGCGCGGGAACGACACATTCAGATGCCGCCACTGTCCTGGTTGCAGTGAATTGATAAGAGCGACAGCCCACTACCGCGTAGTCCGCCGCGCTTCCAGCACGGTCTTCAGATCCGCACCGGCCAGCCGTCGCGCCGCTTCGCCTCTTTCGCCAGTCCAGAACGCGGCCTCAGCGACCTCGATCCGCGAAACGGTGCTCTTCATGTGACCCAGAGCAGCCGAGCGCGCGGCATCCGGATCACGCGCATGGATTGCCGCGCAAATGGCTTCGTGCTCCGCGCGCACTGCGTTGGTAAAATCCGCGCGCCGCGCCTCGTTGCTGCGCGTGACGCGGATAGCGTCGTGCAGGGCTCGGGTCAGCATGCCGAGCAGGTCGGTGTAATAGGGGTTGCGAGTCGCGCGCGAAATCGCCATGTGGAACTCGAGATCTTCTTTCACGCCGTCGCCGCCGGCGGCTACCGCGCGGTCGATCGCTTTCAGTGCGCGCTTGATCTCCGCCATCTCCGCAGCCGTACGGCGTTCCGCGGCAAGCGCAGCCATCTGAGCCTCTATCCCATAACGCAATTCAAGTATGCGCAAAACGCCCTCGGCCGGATTACCGATACGGGAGAGGCGAAAGGCGGCTGAGGAATTCGGGTCCAACACTGCAGTGCCGCTGCCTTGCCGGGTCTCTACCAGTCCCTCGGACTTGAGCCGCGAGATCGCCTCGCGAACCACAGTGCGGCTGACGCCGAATTCTTCGGCGATCGCTTTTTCCGTCGGCAAGCGTGAGTTCACCGGGTAAATGCCACTGCGCAGCTGGTCCGCAAGGTGGCGGGTGACCTGGTCCGCCAGCGTCGGTTCTAAGGCCGCCCGGGCCTCGGGTGACTTCCGCGGCTTCTTGTCGGTGAGCATCGGAACTCCTCGATCGTGATTAAATGGTTATGTGACGCCCATATAATAAACGCACTTGACAAAGTTGTCGTACAAGTTTGTAATATGACTCAAATAAAGTTGTCATACCAATCCCCCATCCGCTGGTATGGCTTTGAACAAAACGCATAAGAGACAACGCAGATGACCGATCGCCTCCCGAAAGCATTCCTGTGCCGCCGCTTTACCAGGAACATTGAAACAGAGTTTCGTAAACGTTTCGATCTTGAAATCAACGAGGCCGACTCGGTCCTGACGGCTGCTGAGATTGCCAGCAAGGCAGAGGGCGCTGAAGTTCTGTTCGTTACCGCCACTGAATCGGTTAACGCCGACGTCATCCGCAAGCTGCAGCCGCAGTTGAAGACTATCGCCACATTGTCAGTGGGCTTCGACCATATCGATATGGCAGCGGCCCGTTCCGCCGGCATCAAGGTATTGCATACACCAGATGTGTTAAGCGATGCCTGCGCCGAGATCGCGATGCTATTGCTGTTGAACGCCTGCCGTCGCGGCTATGAAGCTGACCGCATGGTCCGCAGCGGTTCCTGGCCAGGGTGGGGACCAACTCAGCTGCTTGGCCTGGGACTGACCGGACGCCGCCTCGGCATCTTCGGCATGGGGCGCATTGGCCGCGCTATCGCCACCCGCGCGAAGGGGTTCGGCCTCGAGATCCATTATCACAACCGCTCGAAGCTGACGCCTGAACTGGCGAATGGGGCGATATATCACGCGACTGCGGAGAGTCTCCTCGCGACCAGCGACATTTTCCTGATTGCCGCACCCGGCCGCCCGGAACTCAAGGGCTTCCTCGACCATGCCCGCATCGCCCTGATGCCGGAAGGTGGGGTAGTCATCAATATTTCGCGCGGCGACCTGATCAACGATGATGCACTCATCGAAGCACTGCAATCGGGACGGCTGTTCGCAGCCGGACTCGACGTGTTCGCGAACGAACCGAACATCGATCCGCGTTATCGTGCATTGGACAATACATTTCTTTCGCCGCATATTGGCAGCGCCACCCACGAAACACGCGATGCGATGGGCTGGCTTTTGATTCACGGCATCGAAACGCTCGCTAAAGGCGACGTACCTTCCAACCTACTTTCCTGACCGGGGCATCCCATGAACCTGCAACGCACCTCCCTTTTTCGCCAGCAATGCCATATCGACGGCCAGTGGGTCGATTCTTCGGACCGTGAGTCCATTCCGGTCGTCAACCCTGCGACTGGTGCTGTCATCGGCTCCGTTCCGCGACTGACTGCGCAAGACGTGCAAAGCGCGATCCGCGCGGCGAACAAGGCATTGCCGGCATGGCGCGATACCAGCGCCAAGGACCGTTCGAAGCTGATGCGCCGCTGGTATGACCTCTGTATGGCGCACCAGGAAGACCTGGCGACGATCCTGACCAGCGAACAGGGCAAGCCGCTGACCGAAGCCCGCGGCGAGATCGCCTACGGCTCGTCGTTCATCGAATGGTTTTCCGAGGAAGCCAAGCGGGTGTACGGTGACGTGATTCCGGCACCTGCTTCCGACCGCCGCATTATCGTGATCAAACAACCCGTCGGCGTGGTCGCCGCGATCACGCCCTGGAATTTCCCGAATGCGATGATCACCCGCAAGGTCGGCGCCGCATTGGCTGCCGGTTGCACGATCGTGGTGAAGCCGGCATCGGCAACGCCATTCTCTGCACTCGCGTTGGCTGAGCTGGCGATCGAGGCAGGCATTCCGCCGGGCGTGATCAACGTCGTTACAGGCGCTTCCGGCGTCGTGGGCAACGAGCTGACATCCAGCCCCATCGTGCGCAAACTGACGTTCACCGGCTCCACCGAAGTAGGCAAGAAACTGATGGCGCAGTGCGCCGGCACCGTCAAGAAAGTATCGATGGAACTGGGTGGCAACGCACCGTTCATTGTGTTTGACGACGCTGACCTCGATGCAGCCATTAGCGGGGTGATGGCCTCCAAGTTCCGTAACACCGGGCAGACCTGCGTCTGTGCGAACCGCATCTTTGTGCAAGACGGGATCTACGACAAGTTCGCCGGCATGCTGAAGGAAAGAATCGAAGCGCAGGTAGTCGGCAACGGCATGGATAAAGGTGTCACGCTCGGTCCGCTGATCGATCAGGGGGCAGTGGAGAAGGTCAAGGAGCACATC
>JAQGMD010000299.1 GCA_028292565.1 Burkholderia sp.
AGTTCCTTCTGGATGGTCCGCAACTGTTCGCGCAACAAGATCTCGCGTTGCCGGTCATCCATGCGCTCCCTGGTCTGCTCATGGATTTCATGCGACAGGCGCAATGCGTCGATCCGATGCGCCACGAAGTCGAGCACCTTGTCGAGCCGCTGCAGCAGGTTCTGTGTTTCAAGGATGTCCTGCTTCTGCTGCAAGGTCATATCCATCAGGCCGGCGACGAAATCCGCCAGCGCGGAAGCGGAGCCGATGTTTTGCATGGCGGCCGCCATTTCCGGCGGCGCTTGCGGCAACAGATCGATGATCTCGATCGCGCGCTCTTTGAGATGGATGAGACGCGCCTGGATCTCGGTTCCGTACTCCTCGGCGTCATTAAGGAGCTGGATGCGCGCCGCGAAGAATGGATAACCCTCGAGAAATTCGACCACACGGAATCGCTGCTCTGCCTGGCACACGATGAAGTGCGAGCCTTCCTGCGAAGCGATGTAGCGCAGCACGCTGGCAACCGTGCCGGTCTGATAGAGCTGCTCGAGCGCCGGCATTTCGATCTCGGCATTGTGCTGCAGGATCAAGCCGATCCGCCGCTCGGTGCGCACCGCTTCTTCCACGGCCGCGATGGAATTGGCCCGGCCGACACTGATGGGCGCAATCATTCCTGGAAACAGCACCAGATCGCGTACGGCGATCAGCACTAGTGCATCCGGCGGTAATTCCGGCAATGCGGCGGCAATGCTTTTCACTTCTTCCACGGTGGCCGTTTTTCCGCCCTGGAGCGGCCGTTCCGGTTCGCTGTTCATGCTGAGAAATGTTCCTTACCCGTCGCTGGCCGGGTCAAGACTGTTCATTCGGGGACGTAATGCGCGGTATTGGAGACCAACGGCGAAGCCGGGCGAGATGCACGCGCCTTCAGGATGTAGTGTTCGATTTGACAGATGCGACGCGGCGACTGTTCCATTTCAGGGAACAGAAAAGTCAGCGGCGCGGAGCGCCGCGATATCAATCTGTTAGATCAGTCCTTCGAAGAGCAGAACGTCCACCGGATCGCCGGCGGCTACGCTACCCTGCTCGTGGTGCAGGACCACCATGCAGTTTGCTTCGGACATAGAGCGCAATATTCCCGATCCCTGCGAACCGGTAAGGCGCACCTGATGATTACCGTTTGCGTCGCGCGACAGGATGCCGCGCTGATATTCGGTGCGGCCCGGTTTTTTGCGGATTGCCGATTGTGAAGTCACGCGTACCAGCGGCAACTCCACATTGCTCGCGCCCATCATCGCCAGCAAGGCATCGCGCGCAAAGAAATAGAACGTGACCATCACGGCGACCGGATTGCCGGGCAGGCCGAACAGGAAGGCGCTCTTGCCGTTCGATGAGATCTTGCCGAATGCCATGGGACGGCCGGGACGCATGCCGATTTTCCAGAACGTGACGTCGCCCAGTTGGGCCATCATCTTCTTCGTGTAGTCAGCTTCGCCTACCGACACTCCGCCGGAAGTGATGATCGCATCGGCGTTTTCGCATGCGCTGCGAAAGGCCGCTTCCAGTGCGGCCGGATCGTCTTTCACCACGCCCATGTCGACGATGTCGCAGCCGAGCCGGGTCAGCATGCCGTACAGGGTGTAACGATTGCTGTCGTAGACGCAACCCGGATCCAGCGGCTCGCCTATCGAACGCAGCTCGTCACCGGTGGAAAAAAACGCGACGCGCAGGCGCCGCTGCACCGGTGCTTCGGCAATACCGAGGGATGCGAGCATACCGATGTCGGCCGGCCGCAGGATTTTCCCTTTTGCCAGCGCCGGCTTGCCGGCCTGGAGATCTTCACCTTGCAGGCGGCGGTTGTCGCCGGTCCGGACTATCCCCGCTGGAATGGTGACCGATGCTTCGGAGTTCGATTGCGTAAATTCCTGCGGGACCACCGTGTCGCACCCGGCGGGCATGATGGCACCGGTCATGATGCGCACGCATTCGCCCGCATTGACCGTTACCTCCCGGCCGGAGCCTGCGAGCGATGTGGCGACTATCCTGAGCGTGGTCGCATTGTTCGGATCGAGGTCGCTGCCGCGCAGCGCAAAACCGTCCATAGCCGAATTGTCGTGCGACGGCACGTAGATCGGCGAGATGATGTCTTCCGCCAGCACCCGGTCCAGCGCGCTCCTGAGTGCGACCTTTTCCACCGCATTCACCGGCGTGATGAAGTCGCGGATGATGCGCTGCGCTTGTTCGACCGGCAGCGCGTTCGGGTCGTAATCCGACAGGCAGCTGACTACTTCTGAAAGGGTGAACGGTTTTTTTCCGGGCTCTTGCATTAGTTCGCCTCGTAACTGCGCAGTTCCTGCAACGTATTGATATTGCGGAATGCCGCTTCATCCGGAAAGTGTACTTCGGCCACCTTCAACGACGCATACCATCCATCAAACTTGCGTCCGCCTTCCTGCAGGAACTGATTCAGGTGCGGCAACAGACTCGCTTTGGCCAGGCAGAACACGGGATGCGGTTGCCGCGTCTCGCCTTCGCCGGTCACAGCGACGGCCAGGTCCGCATCGTTTTCCACCAGGCCTGCACTGAGTCGTTCGACCAGGTCATGCGGCAGGAATGGCGAGTCGCAAGGCGACGTTACCAGGTACTCGGTTTCACAATGGGAGAGTCCGGTCTGCAATCCCGCCAGCGGACCGGCAAATCCGGCGACCTGGTCAGGCCACACCGGAACGCCGAAGCCCTCGTACGGGCCGAGGTTCTGGTTGGCGTTGATCATCAGGTTGCCGACCTGCGGTGTCAGGCGCATGACGACATGCAGCGCCATCGGCGCGCTGCGGAAGGTTTGCAGTCCCTTGTCGACGCCGCCCATGCGCGAGCCACGCCCGCCCGCAAGGACCAGCCCGGTAATCTGGTTGATATCTATCTTCATGGTCTGTAGTAATAGAGTGATGCGGCCGACACGGCCGACGCGGCGACGTGCGGCCGTTGTTCAGCCGCCAATGTACGACATTTCGACTTTCCTCGCGCTCCGCAGCTCGCTGGTCTGGCTGGTGCGTACCGCGGAATAGCGATCGGTGCGGGCACGCCAGATATGCGCGATGGCCGTCGAAATTTCTTCATCGGTGCGGCCTTCGCGCATGAGCGCACGCAGATCATGGCCGCCAGTTGCGAACAGGCAGGTATACAACTTGCCTTCGGTCGACAGGCGTGCGCGG
>JAQGMD010000305.1 GCA_028292565.1 Burkholderia sp.
ATCCACATTCTGCGTAATGACAGTGACACGTTCGACCAGTCGCTCCAGTCGGGCGATCGCCCGATGCCGGGTTCGTCTGTACTGCACGCACCAGGCCGCAGCGCCATTCCTTCCCGTACTAAGGCACTGTATAAAGATACAGCATTGTCTTTTTTATCACACGCCACGTTTTTGTCTATTCTGCGCAGTCAGTTCGGATTCGATCGAGATGCCAGCGACCGGGCCTAAGCACGATCGCCATTTCACGTGCCTCATCCGCACAGAACATGTAGGGAGCGCTGCGAAGTGGTTGTTTCCGAGCCAACGCGCGACTTTGTTCTGTTGGCAATAGTTGGGACACTGCGCTACCATCTGAAGTTATCAGAAATACAATTCTTTCGTCAGTTAAGTGCATCGATGGATGCACGCAAATTCCGAACCGAAACAATTTGAGTAAAGGATGTTGGGATGAATCTGAAGGACTTGACCCTTGCGATTTCGAGCTTCTCTGAAGCAAACCGTCCCATCCGCCTGCGCCTCTCCCATGAAAAAGGCGTGCTCGACGATGTCTTACTGGTCAAGCGCGTCGTCGGCACGGAAACCCTGTGCGGTGGGCTGGAATACCGGCTCCTGTGCGTATCGACTAATGCCACGCTGCCGCTCAAGGATTTCCTCGCACTGCCCGTTGAACTCCAGTTCGTGACCGACCGTGGCGACTTGCGTTCGGTATGCGGCATCGTCGCGCAGTCAGCCGCAGGACAAAGCGATGGCGGACTGGCGACCTATCAGCTTGTCGTGCGCGATGCCTTGGCGCTCATGGAGAAGCGCAACAACACCCGCGTGTTCCGCAATCTCAACGAAGTTGATATTACCAAAGTCATTCTGGGCGAATGGCGCAATAAGAATCCTGCGTTGATAAAGGCGTTCGATTTTGATTTGTCGTGTTTGCGAGGCGAATATCCGGCGCGTGAATTCACAATGCAGCATCGGGAATCGGATGCCGCCTTCCTGCGCAGGCTGTGGAAGCGGCGCGGCATAGCGTGGTTCGTCCGACCGGGCAAGGCTACAGAGCATGGCAGCAACGATACACCGGCGCACACGCTGGTCATGTTCGACGATGCATCACTGCTCCCGCGGAATGCCGCCGGCACCGTGCGTTATCACCGCGATGCCGCTACCGAGGAACGCGCCGGCATTACCGCATGGCTTCCGGTGCGCACCTTGACGCCCGGCGGCGTTACCCGCCAGAGCTGGGACTACAAGCAAGTGCGCATGATGGAGGCGCAGTCAACCAGCCGCATCGACCAGGGATCGCTGGGCAACCAGTTCGCGGTCAGCCTCGACGACTATCTGGTCGATCCGCCGCATGCAGGCGACACGGGTGACGACTACCGCCAGTTGGGCGAGTTGCGTATGAAGCGCCACGAATATGAAAGCAAGTGCTTTCATGGCGAAGGCGGCGGACCGGGGCTGTGCGTGGGCGAATGGATTGGACTGGCTGGCCACCCGGAAATCGATACCCATCCAGCGGAAGAACGCGAATTCGTCCTCACCGCGCTGTCCATCGACGCCGAAAACAATCTCCCGAAAGACCTCGATGGCACGGTAAGCCGCCTGTTTGCCGCCAACCGCTGGAGTACCGCGCAAGACGCAGCCCTGCTAGAAGCAACCCGCACCGAACGCGATATGCGCTTTTCCAACGCATTCACCTGCGTACGTCGCGGCATTCCTATTGTGCCTGCCTTCGATCCGCGTTCCGACCTGCCGCCCGCGCATCCAGTGACCGCCATTGTCGCCGGGCCGGAAGGAGAAGAAGTGCATTGCGACGAACAGGGGCGTATCAACCTGAATTTCCCTGGATGCCGCCCCAAGGACCACGCGCATGCGCAAGGCGCGGGCGCGTCGCGTAGCAACCGCGATTCGGCCTGGGTGCGCGTGGGCTGCGGCTGGGCGGGCAGCGGCTATGGCGTGTCAGCGTTGCCGCGCGCCGGGATGGAAGCAACCGTCATTTTTATGGATGGAGATGTGGATAAGCCGTTGATTATCTCCTTGACGCACAATGGAGCAAATCCGCCACCGGCATTCAGCCATACCGGCAACCTGCCCGGCAACAAATACCTGTCCGGCATCAAGAGCAAGGAAGTAAAGGGTGCACGCTACAACCAGCTGCGGCTGGACGATACCCCGGACCAGATCAATGCGCAGCTGGCCAGCGAACACGCGCATAGCGAATTGAATCTGGGCTGGCTCACGCATCCCCGGCGCGACGGCAAAGGCGAAGCGCGCGGCGAAGGTGCGGAATTGCGCAGCGATGAGCATATCGCGCTGCGCGCCGCCAAGGGCATGTTGCTCACCGCCTGGCAGCGCCTGAATGCCAGCGACAAGCAGCTGGCACGCGATGAATATCTGGCGTTGATGGAACAGTGCGTCGAACTGTTCCGCTCCCTGGGTAACTACGCAGCCGAACATCAGGCGCTACCGCTGGACGACAAGCCGCAAACCGAACTCCAATCCGCGGTCAAACAGTGGGAAAACGGTAGCAACACCGCGCCGCAAGGCAGGGAAGGCGGCGCGCCCGTCATCGGCATTACAGCCCCGGCCGGCATCAGCTTTGCCACGCCCAAGACCTTGGTCAGCTATGCCGGCGTGAATTACGACAACGTGGCGCAACAGCACATGCACCTGACCGCAGGTCAACGCTTCAATCTCAATGCGGGCAAGGGCATTTCGCTGTTTTCGCACCATGACGGCATCAAGGCGATTGCGCATCACGGCAAGTTCCTGATGCAAAGCCAGCATGACGATACCGAAATCAACGCCGCGAAGAACATCAAACTGACCGCGACCGACGGCAACATCATCCTGATGGCCAAGGAGATTCATGCAATTGCCGAAGATGGCTCATTCATCAAGATTGGCGGCGGCGGCATTACGCTGGGCACCAACGGCGCTATCGCGCAAAAGGCGGCGAACTTTCCCTTCAGCGGCCCGGCCACGCTCTCCACGGAATTGCCGACCTTCGGCAGCGGAAATGCCGATCAAAAGTTTGCGCTCGCGTACGGTGCGCACACCGAAGACGCAATGATCGCGCCGAACCGGCTATACGAAATCACGATGGGAGACGGCAGCGTCATCAAAGGCAAAAGCGATGCCGAAGGCAAGACCAATATCCTGCAGCGCGACGTAATACATATCGCAGACATCCGGATCCTGACCGACGAGGAGTAAGGAACACAGATGGGACTTTATCCAAAAGAACAATGTACGGTGGGTCAGGACAAGAGCGTCTTGCAGAGCAACCGGGTGGCCGACAAGACGGTGGCGGTCAAGCCGGATTTGCCCGGCAACATCATTGTCGTGCATGGCGTCAATGATGTGGGCACCGCCTATGACAGAGTGGAGGAAGGCTTGTGCGCCGGCCTCAAAGCGCGCCTCGCGCGGGGTTTGTCGCCGGCGTCCTACCGCATGCCGCAAGCAGACGACAAGAACAAGCTGCTGGAAGATCCGGACGCCGTATTTTTCAAACGCGCGATCAGCGATGACACGCATAGCCCCATCATTCCGTTTTATTGGGGCTACCGTGAAGCAGGGGATAAGGCTAAAACCAAAAACGCCCAACGCACCGACCGCTACGGCAACCGCCTGGACAAGGACCTGTCCAAAGGCGGCGGCCCATTCGGCAATGCGACCAATACGCTGCCCGACATGTGGAACCGTGGCATTTATGCCCCTGTCGATGTCGGCGGCGATCCGGTGCGCCCGGTGCTGACTGCGCCGGGGCGGATGTACATGGTGCTGGCAGCCAGGCGGCTGGCCGCCCTCGTCGCCATGATTCGCGATTACGACCCCAACGACACCGTCTCCATCGTGGCGCATAGCCAGGGATGTTTGTTAAGCCTGCTGGCGCAAGCGTTCCTTCTTGAGCAGGAAGGCGCGCGCCCGGCGGATACCCTGGTGCTCACCCATCCGCCCTACAGCCTGGTCGATGATATGCCGTGGGTGATGGATGCCGCCGAGATGTTGAAAGGCGGCGAAGATGCGGCCATGCACGACCACTATCTCGCCATCGCCGGCAGGCAGACGTTTGATGCGCGCTTGCGGACCCTGGCCAACATCGTGAACGGTGTGGCCAAACACAGGCACAAGACGCCACAGCTTACCGAGATCAAAGACCCCGGTAAGCATTTCGGCGTGGTGGGCGCGCGATGGGAAGAGGGCAAGGATCGGGACAACCGCGGCAAGGTCTATCTGTATTTTTGTCCGGAAGACATGACGGTCGCGATCAACGGCATGCAAGGGATCGGTTGGCAAGGCGTGCCCGACTACATGGTCGGCACAGTCCTGAGCAAAACCAAAAAAAGTGAACAGCGCAACCTATGGGGCACCGCGACCACCTGGGAACAGGAAGTGCAGCGACGCGAACCGCTGGCGGAGTTGGGAAAAAGCTTCTTCCAGCGCGTGTTTACCGCCAAGAAGCGCCTCGACCCGGACAAGAAGGCCATCGGGCCGGTCCTCGTCGGGCAGAAGCCGCATGACTTTGCATTGCGTATCGCTGGCGAAGACGACCACAGCCATGTAGCCGCATCCTTGCGGGCTATCCGCGCGCATCATACTGAAGCCACCTGGCCCGTCCAAAAGACCGCGTTGGGCATCATTCCCATCCCCAAAGCACTGCAGCGGGACGGGATACGGACCATCAATGGCGAGGAGTTGCGCAACAAGGTAGTTGCGGACATCCGCGGCAGCGGCCAGATCGACCCTAAAAACTTTCCAAAAGATTCATTGCAGGCAGCCCTTCCGGACAACGAAAAGGGCCCTTGCGAAGAAGTCGATCCGATCGATGCGGCGATTGCGACGACCAGCGGGAAAGGCCTCAACACCCTGCCTCCGCAAACCATCGACGATCCCCGGCCAATGGCGGGGCGTATTCCCGGGCATGCACCTAACGGGTTGGGTTCAGGTGAAGTAGCGCAACTGGAGGCCGCTTTAAATCAGGGTAAAGAAGAGGGCGATTGGTGCAAGGTGGTCAGGGCAGCGCATGTCGCAGGTGGAAAGATCCTCCTGACCCGCACTGAAACGCCGAATGAAGCGCGGCTGCGCTGGCAAAACGAAATCAGCCCGAAGTCGTTTCACAGTTCCATCTTCGGTAGCAAGGCCAATCATGCGAATGTCACTGCATACGATGTCGCCATTGGCAGCGGCAAGGCATCGACCG
>JAQGMD010000320.1 GCA_028292565.1 Burkholderia sp.
GGGTTTCATGAAGAAGAACGGCAGCTCCCGATCGGGATCGTGGCCCATCTCGCGGGTGTGCTCGGCGTAGTTGCGGCCCACGCAGTAGATACGTCCGACCGGGAACACCTTGTCACTTTTCGCTACAGGCAGAACAGAGGTTTTGGGAGAATCGATAACGTAGTCCATTACTTGCTTCCTTATTAGTCAGAGTGAAAATCAAAAACCTGAAACACCTGTTACGGTTGAGTTGACCTGCCGAAAAAAATCGACTGCACGGCTTCAATATCCTCAGTGGCTGCCGGCAGCAGCGATGTCCACGCGCTCAGGCAGGGAAAGAAAGGCGTAGATGGCGTGATAGAAGCGGTGGCGATTAACGCCTAGCGGAGCGGTATGCGCGAGCCCGGCGATCTTCACCATTTGCTTGTCCGGATTGGGAAGCCGCGAGAAGAAATCCATCAAGTCCGCTTCAGTGGCGATCCCATCATGCTCGGCGCGAATCATCAGTACGGGGCACTTCACTTTGTCGGGATCCACCAACGGCAACTTCGTGACCATATCGAGATAGGTTCCGGTGGGCACAGTGTCTCCATACTTGAGCTCCTCCTCTGCCACGACATCGCTAATCATTGCCTCAGACGCTCCGGGATGGTCGCGTGTGAACACGGAGCGATAGAACGCGGCATCAATCTTTCGCACATTGCTGCTCTGTAGTTGCGGCAGCAACTTCGCGCGCTGTATCAGCGTGGGCGCGTCCTTGCCGGTCCAGACAAATGCATCGACGATAAGTCGTTCGACATGGTCCGGATGGAAATTTGCGAATCGCGCTGCGCGCAGCGCGCCCGAGGATTGACCAAAGAACGATGCCTTGGTCTGTCCGGTGACCTCAACGACGATGGCCATGGCAGCCTTGAGATCATCGACGCCGCTGGCAATGTCGGAATTGCCCGAGGTACGGTCGGAGTGGCCGTAGCCTTCATGGTCCATAGTCCACACTTCGAAGCCAAGCCGGACGAAGTAATTCATGAAGGAGTAGTCGCTGCGGTCCGGGACCTCGAGATCGAACATCGTCTTGCCGGAATACGACGAGCCGTGCACCAGGAACAGCAGCGGGCGCTTTGCGTCGGATGCGCCGGAATATTTTCGATACACCCACAATTTGACGCCATTTTTGCTGGCCCAGTATTCCTCGGCAACGATAGGCACGGGATTGGTCATTTTTTCTCCTGTTGTTGTGCGTGCGTTCTCAATAAGCTAAAAAACATTCACTGCGAAAAAGCTTTGCAAGCTTTCGGAGCGCTCATGCGATGACCTGCGCTTCGCCCGCATGGCGTCTCTTCAATCGTGATAGTACGAATGGCAGCGCCACCGAAAGCACCGCCAGCGTGACCAGCGCCACAGTGATGCCGCTGCTTACGAAAATGACTGGATTACCATCGGATATGGTCATCGCCTGCCGGAATGACTGCTCCATGATGCCGGCGAGTACCAGCGACAGCACCAGGGGCGCCACCGGGATGTCGGCTTTTTCAAAGAGGTAGCCGATGACGCCGAAAAACAATACGAGGTACAGCTCGACCATGCTGCCATTGACGGCGTAAGTCCCGACTACGGAAATGGCGACAATCAGCGGAAAGAGTATGCCGCTGGGTATATAGAGCAGGCGTACGAACAATCCGATCAGCGGCAGATTGAGGATGAGCAGCATGAGATTGCCTATATACATGCTGTCGATCAGTCCCCATACCAGATCGGGTCTGCTCTCGAAAAGCATGGGCCCCGGCTGTATTCCATGCATGATGAAGGCGCCCATCATCACCGCCGTGGCACCCCCACCAGGCACACCCAAGGTAAGCAGCGGCACCATGGCGCCGGCGGTATCGGCATTATTAGCCGCTTCCGGCCCGGCAACGCCCTCGATCGCTCCTTTGCCGAACTCCTCCGGATGTTTTGAAAGCCTCTTTTCCGTCGAGTACGAAAGCAGGGATGCGATAGTTCCGCCTGCCCCCGGCAGCACACCGACGACGAACCCCAGGATCCCGCCGCGCCAGACAGGCCCGACCGAACGCTTCCATTCCTCCTTTGTCAGCCATAACTTGCCGGTGATGCGCATTGCCTCCGGTGCAGTCCCCCGGTACAGGCTTTCCAAACCGCGAAACACCTCTGCCAGCGCAAACATACCCACGACTACAACGATGAAACCGATACCATCCTGAAATTCGGCAACGCCTGCCGTAAAGCGCTGCTGGCCGCTTTGCAGATCGATACCGATGGTAGCGATCATCAGGCCCAGTACGGTCGACAACATGCCTTTGGCGGGAGACTTGCCGGAGAGGGAGGCGACGGCTGTCAACGCAAACAGCATCAGGGTGAAATATTCGGCCGGGCCGAACTTCAGTGCTATTGAGGCGAGCGGTAGTGCGAACAGCGTAAGCGCGAGCACCCCTATGGTCCCGGCGATGAAAGAGGCAATGGCTGCCACCGCCAGCGCCGCACCACCCCGTCCTTTGCGTGCCATCTCATATCCATCGATGGAAGTCATCACGGATGACGCTTCGCCCGGAGTCCGTATCAGTATCGCCGTGGTCGAACCGCCATACTTGGTGCCGTAGTAGATCCCCGCCATCATGATCAGTCCGGACGTGGGGTCCATGCCGAAGGTAATCGGGATCAGCAAAGCAATGCTGGCGGATGGACCGATTCCCGGAAGGATGCCGACCACAGTGCCGATAAAGACGCCGACAAAGGTGTACCAGAGATTGATCGGCTGCAAGCAGACGGTGAAACCGTGAAGAATATGCGCTATCGTTTCCATATCGCGGCCCGGTCAGAACGGCAAAATGCCGCGCGCAAGCTGGCTACCGAACAGCTTGGTGAATACGAGGTAACTGCCGAAGCTGAACAGCACCGCCGTCGACAGGTTTGCTTTCCATTTGCCGCGGTTGAAACAGGCCATCAGCACGCCCAGATAGACGCTGGTCGCGATTGCATAGCCCAACCATTCGAAAGCGGCGAAGTAAATTCCGGTCCACACTACCGCCGCGCCGACCGCGATATACGGGCGGTGGTCGACCGGGCCGCTGACGCCTTCTTTCGTTTGCTTGTCCTTTGCTGCCAACTTCATTTCCAGTAGCAGCAAGCCGCCGGCCGCCAATAAAGCAAACCCGAGCAGACGCGGGATGGCCCGGGCCCCCATGGGATCGCCTATGTCCGGAACAGAAATTTGCTCAGTCGCGTAGAAGTAAATCGCGGCAAGCACGATAATGCATACGAAGATGACGCGGTCAGCTTTGATCAATTGCCTCCCCCCTTTTCTTATCGGGTATGGAAAACGCAGCTTGCGGCCTCGGGTGAGGCGTAGGCCGGCTACGCCATCGATACCCGTGCGATTACTGTGTGTGGCTCGGCGGCTACTTGGTTAAACCGAGTTCGGTCAACACCGCTTTCATCGCTGCGTAGTCCTGGGCGAGGTCTTTCTTGAATTGTTCGCCGGTGGTGAAATCGTCGGACCAGAAATTGGTTTCCAGGTCTTTCTTCCATTCGGGCGATTCGGTTACTTTGCGTAACACGCCTTCCCATACGTTGACCTGTTCGGGAGTAAGACCCTTGGGGCCCATAATGGCGCGCCAGTTGCCAAACACCAGATCGACGCCTTGCTCTTTCCAGGTCGGGACCCCGGCAAGCGCGCCTGGCAAGCGCGCATTGGATGCAACGGCCACCACCCGCAGCTTGCCGCTCGCCACATGCGCGGCGACATTGCCTGCGCCCGTCGTGACCAGATCAATATGACCACCCATTAACGTGGTGATCGCTTCCGACGCGCCCTTGAACGCCACGACCTTGAGCGCTTTCGCTTCGCCGCCTATTGCTTTCATTAACAGGCCTGCCGCGATGTGGTTGTGGCTGCCAAGGGTAGTGGCGAAACCGATGGTGACCGATCGCGGGTCTTTTTTCAAACGATCGATCAGATCCTTTCCGGTTTTGATGGGCGAGGCGGCATTGACCGCATACACCACATAGTCGTTGACCATCGAAGCGATGGGCGTAAAGTCCCCGTAAGTTAACGGGCTGCTTCCCGTGAGGTGGTTGGTTAATAGCGTAGGTGTAGTCACCATCAGATAGTGTCCGTCACCCACATGCTGATTCATGTAATTGAGCTGAATATTTCCGCCGCCGCCCGTCTTATTGACCACTGTCATTGAGGTGTTAATCAGCTTTTTGCTGGCGACTATCTGCTCCACGGCGCGCGCAGTCTTGTCATTGCTGCCGCCGGGCGCGGAGTAAACCACGATTTCCACGTTTTTTTGCGGCCAGCTTTGCGTCCAGCCTTGCGCGGCGACTCCCATCATCAACAAGCCGGCCAGTAAGGCGGCGTGTCTCGACCCTCGGTATTTAACGTCTCCGCATTTCATATCGTCTCCTGATTTTTATTAGGTATTGACGGAAATTCTCGACCGATTACGTACTGAGTGTTGGTTAGTATCAGCGGCTCATCTTAGTTTGTAGAAATATTAAAGTCAACTAGATCACCTGAATCATTTATATAATGATTGATGCTTGTTTCAACTATAATCTTCCGAAATTGCAGTTGCCTTCCTATTGAATTTATATAGCTTCATGAGTGAACTTAATCCTGCCTCATCACTGGGGCTACCCTTGTATAAAGAAGTCCAGCGCCAGATCATGTCCGCCCTCGCCGCGGGTGAATGGGAGCCGGGTGCCGCCATTCCCGCAGAAAAGCATTTATGTACCCGGTTCGGCGTATCGATGGGTACATTGCGCAAGGCCATTGATGAATTGGTCGCTGAGAACATCCTGGTTCGCCATCAGGGACGAGGCACGTTTGTGGCATTACATAATCGGGGCCCTCACCTGTTCCGCTTTTTCAATGTGGTCGCGCATGACGGGAAAAGAAGCTATCCGCAATTGACCCTGGCCGGATTTGCCAAAGTAAAAGCCGACAAAGTCACTTGCGATAAGCTCGGCCTCGCGAGCGGCGCCAGGACATTTTTCTTCACCAATCTGCGCAGCCTGAATGACGAGCCGGTATTGGTTGACGAAATCAGGCTGCCGGAAGCGCTGTTTCCTGGCATGACCGAGGCCCACGTGCGCGATCGCCCCAGCACCCTGTACAACCTGTATCAGGTCGATTACGGAATAAACGTAATACGAATTGAGGAGCGGGTACGCGCTACGCTGGCAAGCGATGCGCACGCCAGATTATTGGACATCAAACCTGGTTTGCCCTTGCTGCAGATACATCGCGTTGCATATTCATACAACGATCAGCCGATCGAATATCGCGTTTCGTACGTCAATACGGAACACTACGAGTATTTCCCGTCGGCGGCCTGATCGGGCATTGATAAATGGCGGTCGAGCCTCGGGCCAGCCTCGTGTATTGATTATCAGGACCACTGCAAGGTGCGATGGTCCCCGCTCTTCAGAATGGTCGGAAGATGACAACGCTAAAGGTGCTAAGTGCTGGTGCTGTAAAGCGCGGGGTGGCGCAAATTGCGGGGGAATTTGAGAGCGCGACAGGGATAACTTGTACGCTTGAATTCGCCCCGGCACCTGAACTACTCAAACGCGTGCTCGCGGGCGACACAGCGGACATTTACGTCGCGCCATCCGCCGTTCTGGATGAGTTCGCCGCTCTCGGGAAGATTGTCGCCGGCAGTCGGGGGGCTGTGGGGCGTTCGCGCATCGGTGTTGTGGTGCATGAGCAGGCACCGGCGCCTGCTCTGGGCAGCGTAACTGCGTTCAGGCTCGCGCTACGGTACGCGAGCAAGGTGGTTTTCAACCAGGCATCCAGCGGCCTTTATATCGCAAAACTACTGCGCAAGTTAAGTCCCGGCCATGCGACCGAAGCGAAAATGGTCGTTGTGCGGAGCGGTGCAGCCGTCATGGAGTATGTCGCCGCACATCCCGGAGCCGTCGGACTTGCCCAGATCCCGGAAATCATGGTGCAGATGTCCAGGGGCTGTACAGTCAGGCTCGCAGGGCCGCTACCTGACGAAATTCAAAATCTGACCCACTACGAAGCTGCCGCTACTTCGTCGCAACTGTCCGCCTTTGCGCTTGTAAGTGCGCTGACCTCGGTCGCGGCCAAAGAAAGTTTCGCCGCGACGGGCATCGAATGATCGCCGCCGATCAAAGCGGCCGGGCACTCCCCAACTTATTCCTGCGCGGTGCCTTACCACGACGTGGGCGACCCCTGTGCGCTAGGCTTTCTTTCCGGCGCTTTTTTTCCTGGTTTCGATGTTGCAGTTCTCCTCCAGGAACTGCATCGCCCGGATATATTTGGCGTCCGATTCGTCGAGGAGACGCTCTTGCGCATCCGGCAGAAACTCGTCTTCCCACAAGGACAACAAATCGTTCTTGATCTCAAACGGGGCCGAATCCGTGATGAAGGTCGTGACCGCATTCGAATCGAACCCGTCTTTACGGAGCCGCCGGACCATCGCGCGCGCTTCGGTGTCCGTGACCGCGGTGCGCGGTTTTGCACCCGAGGCCAGGCACATGAACAGAGTAAGGCGAGAGTAGGGGTCGTCTTTTCCGTTCGTTACCTCATGCCATTCCTTGGACACATAGGCATCGAAGCTGTCGACGTCCCCCAAACCGTTTTCAAGAACAAAGTAACGAGACTCGAGAGCATGGAACACGGCATCAAGCTTCAGGCCGGCATTCAGGATGAGCGGGGCGTCATGCTTTTCAATCTGGCGCCGGATGCCGTCCGCGATTTCGCGGTATTCCTCTGGCACCCCCTCCAGGATCGTCTTTGGTACGCGCATGGTCCCGCTGGCTAACCCTTTGGTTCTGAGGGCGTCGATCAGTTGAACGAACTGGCCCCGGCCCGGACATGTTTCCCCGCCGCCCACCCAGACCAGCAACGCGGTGCGGATCACGGTTTCTGCGGCGTTGAAGTCTAGCTCCGGGCGTGGTATGTCCAGCGCATCGGCGAACCAGAGTGCTGCGGCAAGGGTCGCTTCGATATCCCGGCGATGCGCGTTTTCTTTACGATAGGCGCTCAAGGAATAGGGTTTCGACAGCGTGTGCTCATCCTGAAATGCCTTGAGCGATTGCGCTTTGCCGTCGCCAAAGATGGCACTTTCCGGCAGCGCGTAGAGTTGTTTCAGCAGCTCGTTGCCACCCCGGGAATGCGACAGGAAAGTCTCGTCGCGAAGCGAACGGGCCGCCTGTTCCAGATCAGTGTCGAAGTTGTGTTCCAGGTAAAGGCTTACCAGATTCACGATCCGCCTGCGCGCGTTGTCAAGTTCGGTGTAAAGATGGCTGGTGCCGAAATGGTCGGCGACCTGCACCGTGCCTTTTGCGGCGTCGGCGATGATGGTGGTGCATCTCGCCTGGTCGATGATGCCGTTCTTCACCCCATAACTAAGCGCCTTTTCGAAGAAAGGGCGCTTATCGACGGTTGCGACTTTGCGATTGGTGTCGGTCATGTGTGTGAAATGGCGAAATTACAGCGCCGACTCCTCGAGCGGATCGACTGGAACTTTCTGTTTTTGAGCGGAGCTGTCGACGCGCGACTGACCCCCTTCAACGTCTTGCTCTTCCAGCGCCATCTGTTCCTTTTCCCATTTCTGACGAGCCAGCATCATGGCTTTCAGCGTAGGCCATATCTGTTCAAACATGTCCGCATGTTCATGCTTGAGCAGCCAGATCAATTCTTTCCAGTCGCGATCGGACGCTTCCGATCTATCGATTTCATCGCCTTCTTCAGTATGGTGCGGGTTGAAGGTGCCATACGTCGCAAAATGGACAATTTCTTCATCGCGGTCGGAAAGGTAGTCGATCAGTGCCTCGCAGCCGCCATCAATGTTACCAATTGCCTCGATGAATTCACCGGTTTGATCCTCGTCGCGGAAGATGACCGAGTTGATCATCCCGCGCAGATGCGCGTGGGTACGGTCACCATAGAGCTTTTCCATCACCACCGCCCGCGCGAATTGCTCAGGCGTGACCAGCAGGTTGACCACTGATTCTTTAGACGTGTCGTATTCGCGGATCACTGCCAGCAGGTCTTTTGGCGGCATCTCCTCGAGAACTGCGACCAGTGCGTGATCGCCTTCGGTTTCCACCAAGGAGACCAGGGCGTATTCGGCGGCATGAATATCGCCGGCGCGGATCAGGCTTGCTGCTTTTACTACTATGGCGTTGGTCATAAACTTTTTTAGAAAAATGAATCGTTTATAAGTGAATTGCTTTATGTCGCAATCAGCCGCGGCGGTCGAAGCCCTGTTGTTCAAGCCAGTCGGCACCCGCCGCATCCAGATCCTGATCGATGTCCTCGCCCTCGTCCCCGTCCTCACCCCGCTCATCACCGGCCTCGATTTCGCCGGCGGCGTCGTCGAAGTCTCCAATGCTTCTGCCATGCAGGTATTCCAGGCAGACGGTCGTCAGGAGGAAGTGTTCACCGCCGCGTTCCGACAGCGCGATGTCGGCGAGCCGCTGGGCTGGAGGTTCGAACTGGACTGCGTAGGCTAGCTCTTCCCACGACGGGAAATCATCCGGTTCGGTGGATGACAGCAGCGCCATCGCGTGCGGATGGGAGAACTTGATGGCGCCATGGAAGGCGACAGCGACCATTTCGGGCGCGACTTCTATCATCGGCATCAGTGACGCGAAGTGAGTGCGTTTCTCCTTGAGCCGTCCAGCCAGTACGTTTTTTCCCTCCGAGTCGCTTTGCAAGTCTTCGAGTTCAGTCCGATAAGCTTTTGCCATGTCTTCAAAAAAATACGACAGTCTCATTGAATCACTTTATTCATGTATGTTGTCCAGATGTCTTTAGCGGTGTCAATCGGGCTTTCGACCAGATTGCGCCGGCGGTTTTCATCATACCCTTTACGTTTTTCCTCATCCGAAAGCAGCTCGTAGGCTTCCTGGATTTCGCGGAATCTTGCAGGAGCCTCCGGCGACGCATTCTTATCGGGGTGGAACTCAGATGCTTTTTTGCGGTATGCGCTTTTGACAACTGAAAGCGACGCGTCGCTTTCGATGCCGAGCATGGCGTAGTAGTCCTTCATGCGTCCTTGATCGTGGTGTACGTTGAGGTTCGAAGCACCGAAGAGGGTTGCCGCTTCTTTCAGGATCGGGCAGAAGAAACCTGAAGAGGGTCCGGGAGGATACACCGCCGCTGCCCGTAAGTCGACCACTAATGTGGGCTCTTGTCTTCCTGCCATGTACGGGGTTGGCCTTCACAACCGCGTGCTTGCAACCATTCGGTCAAGTCCGGTACCGCAGCGCATCAACCAGCAAAGAAAAAGCTGGTGAAGACTGGCGGCTGCTTGGGTAGTAGCGATGGTAGCCCGCAAAGGCAGGGCACCGGTCGTCAAGCACCCGCTTGAGGCGCCCTTGGGCGATATGCTCCCGTACCCGATCTTCCAGCGTAAACGCCAGGCCCAATCCGGCCAATGTCGCATTGAGAATCTGGATGGGGCTGTTGAACACGAGCTGGCCCTCAACGCGTACATGCAGCTCGCGTTTGCCCTTTTTGAACTCCCAGGCGTACACGATCATTGCCCAGACCGCGGCTGAGATGATGGGTGTGCCACTCGACAGGGTGGGGGTGCGCCTCGGCGATTCGACGTTTCCGGTCTCGGCCGGCTCCGGCGGACAATGGGGCGCCAACAACTCGACTGCCGGCGTCTATGCCGCCTGCGTCAAGCTGCGCGAGGTGGTGGTGCAGAAGCTCGGATTCGATATGGCCGATGCGGTTTTTGCGGACGGTCGGGTTCGCTCGGGGAATCGTAATGCGCCACTCGGCGAGGCAGCACGCGAAGGCAGCCTCGTAGCCGAGGACGTCATCGAATATGGCGACATCGACAAGAGATATCAGCAATCGACATTCGGCGCGCATTTCGTCGAAGTCGGCGTGGACGCCGCCACGGGCGAAATCCGCGTGTGGCGCATGCTCGCCGTATGTTCAGCAGGCCGCAGAGGGGTCTGAATCCCGCCAAATGCCGCCAGTAAGGTTTCAATCGGAAAGCGGTCATTCAACAGCCGGCGCTTGATCCAATTGATGCCTACCGGGACAAGCGATTTTTTTGCAATTACGGACTATTTCGTCTTGTACCGAAGCCAGACACCGCCGCCATCCTGCATTTCAGCCGAAGTCAGCGAAAGATAAGTTGGCGCCCTCCAGGCTTCCTTGGGTACCTCGAATGATGCCGGATGCTCGCCACGGCCATCGACGAGGGGCAGGATGAGCACGCTGACCTCGTCGACTAGTCCGGCATTCAAGAATGAGCCGCTGACTGTGGGGCCACCTTCGACAATGAGGCGCTTCAGGCCAAGTTCATCGGCGAGGATGGCAACGACTCGC
>JAQGMD010000485.1 GCA_028292565.1 Burkholderia sp.
GCTGGAACGGGCGCAGGGAACATTACTGCGACCACAACGGGTGCCGATCATGGATCGCTCAACCTGTCCGGCATCGATTCCGCCAACAGCGTCAACCGATTCTGGACCCTGACGACTGGTGGAGTCACGTTACCCGCGGCTGGTTATTCCGCGCGATTCTATTTCATCAACGCCTCGCCGGTTGATCTCGATGCCGGCGCCACCCCCGCAGACTTCATTGTTCAGCGCTGGAGTGGCGTCAGCTGGTTCACGGCCACAGTGAATGCCACTTGTCCTGCCACGCCCGGGGCCGCTCTATGCAAGCAGGTGAGCGGCGTCACGGGGTTTGGCGATTTTGCGATAGGTGAGGGGACTGGCCTGAATGGGACTCCCGGGGACTTCAATATCTTCGAGACCAGTACGCCGGCGGGGGCGATTCTTGGGCGCATCAATACCAAGCTTCACAACGTTCCATTCAATCTTGATATTGTCAGAGTGAATGATGGGCGCACCGGAGTAAATACAGGCTATAGCAATTCCGCGGTGACGGTAGAGCTACTTGACGCAAGAGATAACACGGGAGCACTGACCGTTGCTACCAATTGCCGCTCCAGCTGGACACAACTTGCTACTCCTGTCTCGATTAACACCGTGACGTGGACTTCCGGTCGGACCACGATCTCTGTTCCTGCTCTTGCCAACGCGGCACGCGAGGTGCGTGTCAGGGTGACCCGGGGAACGACTTCAGGGTGCTCCACAGATCGCTTCGCGATTCGTCCGCTGCTGTTCACCAGTGTTACATCTGACATGACCAACGCGACGAACGCCGGAACACTAATCAAGAAGACCGGCGAAACTTTCAGATTGACGGCCAGTACCGGGCTAAGTGGCTACGACAACGCCCCGGCTATTGATAACACCAAAGTAACAACAGCCGTGGTAGTCGACCCTGCCGGCACTGTGGGCGCTGTCGGCACTGTCGGCGGCGCATTTTCGCCGGCATTGAATGGCACCGCTACTAGCGAGCAGTTTTTCTATAGTGAAGTGGGTAACTTTGTACTGGGCATCAATGCCGTCGTCGATGACAGTTACACGGCAGTTGACCAGCCCAACGATTGCACGCCTGATTTCTCGAATTCAGCCGTCGGCGGCAATTTTGGATGCAACTTTGGGAATCCGGCGCCGAGCGCAACGATCGGGCGATTCACGCCGGATAATTTCGAGGTAAGCCTCAATACACCGGAATTCGCCACGGCATGTTCAGCCGGCGCTTTCACTTATATCGGGCAGCCGTTCATCTATGCGGTCCCCCCGGTCATCACAGTCACTGCACGCAATGGGACAAACAACGGGCTCACCAACGAGGTGACGCGGAACTACACAGGAGCCGCCTGGTGGAAACTTACCGGCACGACTGAAAAGACTTATACGGCGACAAGCGGCGCTTTAGCCGCAACGGGCATTACAGGCTCTGATCCGGTCATTGTCGATCGCTTTGCAGCGACAGGCATCATTGCGGATCGAGGTACCGGCACCTTGACCTTCAGTTCAGGCAGCGGGCTTGTCTTTACACGAACAACGCCTTCCGCCCCTTTCAATGCCGAAATCCAGCTCAGCATCAAAATTCAGGATAGCGATGGCGTCGCCGCTGCGACCAAT
Source organism: Burkholderia sp. (assembly GCA_028292565.1). The sequence goes on from JAQGMD010000485.1 coordinate 1,639, forward strand.
CCCGTGCAGTTTGGCACTCCGTCCGCCGGCATCGCCTTTTCCAACGGCAATCAGATGCGCTTCGGGCGGCTCCGGCTTGCCAATGCGGCGGGCTCTGAACTGCTCGACCTGCAGATTCCCGTCGAAACACAGTACTGGAGCGGCAGCGCCTTCCTGCGGAACGTGGCCGACAGTTGCACTACGATCGCCGCAAACAGCGTCTCGCTAACGAACCACCTCGGGGCGGTCACCGCGGCCAACATGCCGCAAAGCAACGTTGTGACGGGCGGTGCGTTCTCAAGTGGCGTCGGCGTACTGCGACTGAATAAACCATCTCCGCGTCCCGCCAACAAGGGAAGCGTCAACGTCTGCGTCCGGCTGGACCCGGCCACGGTTTGCAATGCGGCTGTCTCGGCAGACCTGCCCTGGCTTAAGGGGAAATGGACTTCCAACGCCGAATTCGACGACGACCCCGCCGCCCGAGCGACATTCGGCATTCAGCGAGGCGGCCCCATCATTTACATGCGGGAGATGCATTGATTCACGGGCTGTTGAGTTTGTTTTCCATTGACAACAATTGGTTATTCACATACTTTCACCGCGTATCTTAAACAAAGCTAGGGCATGAAGTTCTTTTCGCAAAACAAGAAAGTTCCCGGTTGGATGGCGGTCTGTCTGAAAGAGGACGGTATCTACGCCGCTCACATAAAGCGAATGCCCTCCGCACGACCCGTGGTTGAGCTGCACGCCTTCTTTTTTGCGGAGGCGGCTTCGGCGGGGGAGGCGCTCGAAAGACTTGCAAAAGAACTGCAACCTGGCCGCTATCAATGCACGACCCTGCTGAATACGGGCGAATACCAGCTGCTTTCCGTTGATGCGCCTAATGTGCCTCCGGATGAACTCAAGGCGGCCATCCGTTGGCGCATGAAGGACATGATCGATTACCACATCGACGATGCGACCTTCGATGTCCTGGATGTCCCGGCGGAGAAGAACGCGACGGCCAGGAATCACACGATGTATGCGGTGGCGGCGCGTAACCAGCTTATCCAGTCACGCCAGTCCCTGTTTGAAGAGGCAAAGATCCCTCTGCGCGCCATCGATATACCCGAAATGGCTCAGCGCAATATATCCATTCTGCTGGAGCCGGAAAACCGTGGCATCGGCTTGCTTTCCTTCGGCCATGATGGCGGGCTGTTGACAATAACCTTTGAGGGGGAACTTTACCTCTCGCGCCGCCTTGACGTGACCCTGTCCCAGCTTCAGAACGCCGACGAAGTACAAAAAGAGACGTGTTACGACCGAATCACGCTGGAGCTGCAACGTTCGTTCGATCATCTCGATCGGCAGTACCACTTTATTGCCCTGTCGAAACTGTTGCTCGGGCCATCCGGTAACGCGGGTTCCGGCCTGCAGCAATACCTGGCAAAGAACCTGTATATCCCGGTGGAGTCGCTGGACCTCGACAGTGTGGTGGACCTGTCCAGGGCGCCGGAACTGAAATCCCCGGATCTGCAGCAGCGGTATTTTCTGACGATAGGCGCGGCGCTGCGTCACGAGGAGACGGCCCTGTGAGCCAGCAGATCAATCTCTTCAACCCGATATTCCTGAAGCAAAAGAAGCATTTTTCCGCAGTCACCATGGTGCAGGCCTTGGGCGTGATCCTGCTGGCCTCTATTCTTCTCGGCGTGTATGCCGGCTACGAGCTGGCGGGACTGCGTAAAGAGGCGGAGGCGACGACCGCGCAATTGCGCGCGGCGAAGGCGCAATTGGCGCAAGTCAGCGTCACCTATCGGCCGCGCAAGTTAAACGAAGCGCTCGATAACGAAGTAAAGAAAACAGAGGCGGAAATCCGGTCGCTGCAGCAGGTTTCGGAAACGTTGAACAAGGGAGAGTCCGGCAATACGAAGGGCTTTGCAGAGTACCTGCGCGCTTTGTCGCGACAGTCAGTGCAAGGCGTGTGGCTGACCGGCTTTAACGTGCTGGGCAATGAGCTGGGGATCCGGGGCCGGGCATTGCAGCCGGAGCTGGTGCCGGTGTACCTCAACCGGCTCAAGCGTGAACAGGTCATGCAAGGCAAATCGTTTGCAACGATGGAGATGTCGACGCCGCAGGAGCCGGCTGCAAAGGATGCCTCTGCGACTGCCAAACCCCGAAATCAGCCTCCTTACGTTGAATTCAGCCTGCAGTCTTCTATCGCTGACCCGGCAGGAGTGAAGAGGAAATGAGCGGATACTGGCAAAAATTTTCCCTTCGCATCGACGCGTTAAGCCTGCGCGAACGCCTGATCATTTTCATGATGGCGGCGCTGGTCGTGGTAACGCTTGTAAATTCCCTGCTTCTTGAATCACAATTTGCAAAACAGAAACATATAGCGCAGCAAATCCGGCAGGAACAATCGCAGATTGCCGGTATGCAGGCGGAGATCCATCAAATACTGAAGAAGCACGATACCGACCCGGACCGGGACAATCGCGCGAGGCTGGCACAGCTGACGCAGCAGGCGAAGCAAATGCAAGGATCGCTGCGGGACATGCAACAAGGCCTGGGTCCCCCGGATAGGATAGCGGCAGTTCTTGAAGACATACTTCGGCAGAACAGCGGATTACGGCTGGTGTCGTTGAAGACGCTTCCCGTGACGAGCCTGACGGACCAGGCCGAAGTAAACAAGATCACTGCCGACAAGGACAAGACCGACAAGAAGCCGGGTGCGGAAAGCATTTACCGCCACGGTGTGGAAATTACTGTCCAGGGCGGGTATCAGGACATCGTCCGGTACCTGGCGGCGCTCGAGGCCATGCGATGGCAGTTGTTTTGGGGCGGCGCGAACCTGTCGGTGGAAGAGCATCCGAAGACGAACCTGACCCTGACGCTTTATACCCTGAGCCTCGATCGGAAATGGCTGAATTTGTGAACAGGCGCACGACCAGACAGATTGCTCTTTTCGGCACGCTTTTTTGCGTGCCGTTTGCGCATGCCGAAAACTTGGTTGATCCCACACGCCCTCCTGCGGCGCTTGAGCAGGGGAGCACGGCCGGCGGCGTGACGAGTTCAGGACCTGTACTGCAGTCGGTGCTCATCGCGCCGGGCAGGACGCTCGCCATGATCAGCGGCCAGACGGTCAAGGTGGGCGACAGGGTCGGTGAAGCACGCGTGGTGAAGATTTCGGAGACCGAGGTCGTGCTGCGCAATGGGAAGGACCTCGAGACGTTAAAGCTTTTCCCCGGCATTGAAAAACGGCGCAGCGCCGGTCCGGGAAACCTCGGTCGACAGAAATAAAACAAGGGACAGAGTGCAAAAGATACCATTAGCCATCGTGATTCTCAGCTTGCTCGGATGCGCATCCAGACCGCCGAAGCACGAGACTTACGATCTCATTAATGCGGAATTGAGCAAGGCAAAAACAACGCCGGCCGTGCAAACGCAGCCTGATGCGGTTACTTCCGCCTTGCTGCCCCCGATGAGAATCGACATTCCGAAGCCGCGCCAGCCGCTGGAGGAGCGCTTTGGCGTCACGTTCAACAATGTGCCGGCCACCCAATTTTTCATGGGCATAGTGTCCGGTACTCGCTATAGCATGCTGGTCCATCCGGAGGTGAACGGTGCGATCTCGGTCAATCTCAAGGACGTGACGGTGTTCGAAGCGCTCGATGCGATCCGCGAGCTGTATGGGTATGACTACAAGGTTGAAGGCTCGCGCATCTATGTGAAGCCATTGACGATGCAGACCCGCGTGTTCCAGGTTAACTACCTGACGGGTAGTCGCAAGGGTACGTCAGATATCCGGGTGACCTCGGGTTCGGTAAGCGACTCTGCCACCGGTGGACAAGGCAACAGCGCAATGCAGGGCAACCAATCGACGCCCGGCCAGTCACAGCAAACCCTCAACAGCAGCAAGATCAGCACCTCGTCGAACAGCGATTTCTGGACCGAACTGAGGGCATCGCTGGAAGCGATAGTCGGCAACAAGGAAGGACGCAGCGTTGTTATCAGCCCGCAATCGGGCATCGTGGTGGTCCGCGCGATGTGGGACGAACTGCGGAATGTGGATGGCTACCTGAAAGCCACCCAGCTCGCCGTCGATCGCCAGGTGATACTCGATGCGAAGATCCTCGAAGTGGAATTGAGTGACGGGTTCCAGTCCGGGATCAATTGGGCTGCGTTCCGGTCCGGCGGGAACAGCAGGCTGTCCGGAGGCCTTATCTCCCCGGGCACTGTGCTGCAGGGTAATGGCGCACTGGCGACCGGTGTCAACGGCGCGCGGCTGTCCTCCGTGCCGGGACAGGACCTGGTCTCGGGCGCAGGGGCGGCTGCGGGCGGCTTGTTCGGGCTGGCATTCCAGAACAGTAATTTCGCCGCGTTGATTTCGTTTCTCGAGACGCAGGGCCAGGTACATGTGCTGTCCAGTCCTCGCATCGCAACCATGAACAACCAGAAGGCTGTCCTCAAAGTCGGCAAGGACGAATTCTTTGTCACCGGCATCAGCACCACGACCAGTGCTACCGGTAACACAAGTACAACCACGCCCACAGTGACGGTGCAACCGTTCTTCTCCGGCATCGCGCTGGACGTCACGCCGCAAATCGCCGAAGGCGGAAACGTCATCCTGCATATTCATCCTTCCGTCAGCAATGTGACGACGGTGGACAAGCCACTCAACTTCGGAAGCGCGGGGACGTTTACGCTGCCGCTTGCTTCCAGCACCATCTCCGAGACCGACAGCGTGGTGCGGGGGCAGGACGGGCAGATTGTCGCCATCGGCGGGCTGATGCGGCAATCGAGCGTGTCGGACCGGTCGCAACTGCCGGGCGCTGGCGACATTCCGGTTGCAGGCGGGTTGTTCCGCAATACCAGGCAGTCGACGCAGAAGCGTGAGCTGGTCATCCTGCTCAAGCCGACCATCGTCCATGGCAACTCGGCCTGGAGCCAGGACATGATGGAAAGCCAGCAACGCATCCAGGGCCTGGATCCACGGAGCGCGTTCCCGCAATGACTTATGTATAGAGCCCACTTCGGCCTTCGTGAACTGCCATTCGGCATTACGCCGGACACCAGTTTTTTCTTCGCTTGCTCCAACTATCAGGAGGCGCTCAATACGCTGCTGGTGGCGGCGAGGCATGGCGAGGGATTCATCAAGATCACCGGCGAAGTCGGGATCGGCAAAACGCTGCTTTGCCGTAAATTCATGGGGAGCCTGGACAACACCTTTGTCACTGCCTATATCCCCAACCCCTTCCTTGAGCCCCGATCTCTATTGATGGCGCTGGCTGACGAGCTGGGGATAACGCTCGAGCGCGACGTCGACCAATACCAACTGCTGAAATCCATCAATAACAAATTGCTGGTCCTGGCGCGCGACGAAAAGCGGGTGCTGCTTTGCCTGGACGAGGCGCAGGCCATGCCGGTCGAGACACTGGAGGCATTGCGCCTGCTGACCAATCTGGAAACGGAAAAGCGCAAGCTGCTGCAGATCGTGATGTTCGGCCAGCCCGAACTGGACGCCAAGCTGCAGCAGGACGCGATCCGCCAGTTGAACCAGCGCATTACCTTTCACTACCATTTGGGACCGCTTTCCAGGGACGACATGGAGTTTTATGTTTCGCATCGGCTGACTGTCGCGGGATTCGCCGGCAGCAGGCTGTTCAACCGGGGCGCGATAAGGGCCTTGTATGCGGCCAGCGGTGGACTTCCGCGGCTGGTGAACATCCTCGCCCACAAATCCATGATGCTCGCCTACGGCGCAGGCAAGCAACAGGTGACAGCACGGCATGTGAAAGCGGCGGTCAATGACACCAGCGCCGCAGGCAGGAAATACCGGCCATGGGCATGGTTGGCGGTAGCCAGCGTGCTGGTTGCCGGTACCGGCTTGGCGTGGGCCTATTTTCTATGAGCGTCATCAATCAAATGTTGCAGGACCTGGACGCACGCCGCTCGGAAGTGACGGGCACCGACGTCTATGGCCATAACATCAGGGCGGTGCCGGAACGGCGCAGGGTGCATGCCGCCTGGTGGGTGGCGCTTGCGCTCGGCGTGGTGCTCGCAGGCGTGGTTGCAGGGGTGATGTTGCGTCCCGCTCCCGCTCCCGTTGCTGCTCCGATCCAGCCGATTACGCCAGCGGGACTTCCGCTGAAGCTCGATGTCGACATCGAGCGTTATCGATCATGGGCGCCGCCCGTCGAGCAGGAAAGCACGGTTGCTAGCGAACAAGGCAGGGACGGGCCGGTACCCGAGACTCCGGGGACAGGACAAGCGAGCGCCCCCGCAGACGCGCCGACAGTGGCGGTAAAGCCGCTGCTACCTAAGGCTCCGGCGCCGAAGCCAACAGTACAGGCGACGGCAGCAATGCCGGCGCCCGAAAAGCCGATCGTCGTGCCGACAGCTGCAGTGCCGGCAGCCAGCCATAAGCACGTCAAGGAACTCACTCCGCAGCAGCGCGCGGAAAATGAGTACCGCAAGGCGTTGTTCCTGGTTCAGCAGGGGAAGGCGGCGGACGCCGCCAGCGGATTCGAGCAGGCGTTGCAGATGGATCCGCATCACGCGGCAGCCCGCCAGACGCTGGTCGGCGTGTTTCTCGAAACCGGTCGTCGGGACGATGCGCTGCGGGTGGCACGGGAGGGCCTGAGCATCGAGCCGGCCCAGCCGGGGTTAGCAATGATTCTGGCTCGCTTGCGACTGGAAACGGGCGAATTGAAATCGGCTGTGGAAACCCTGCAACGCACGCTGCCGTATGCTGCGGACCGGGCCGACTATCAGTCGTTCCTCGCCGCGTTATTACAACGAGACGGCCGGCACAAGGAAGCCGCCGAACACTATCTGCAGGCCTTGGAAAAGGCCCCGCAAAACGGCGTTTGGTGGATGGGACTGGGCATCTCGCTGCAGGCCGAAAACCGTTCGTCCGAAGCCCAGGAAGCCTACAACCGCGCGAGGTCTTCCAATGTTTTATCTCCCGAATTGCTCTCATTCGTAGAGTCGAGGCTGAAGCAGCTGCAGCGCTGACACTGTCGTTATCGCGCCGCTCTGCCGGTAAACGTCTGCGCAATCCGCTTGAGCAAATCTGAAAAATTTCTCCGAGACACTGAGATACCATGTGGAAACACTTTTCGTTACCGTCGGTATCGATGTCACAAGGAGAAAAAAATGCGCTCGTATCTGCTTGCCAATGCTGTCGTCGCCTCTGTCCTGCTTGGTTCCGTAAGCCTGGCATCAGCCGCGACGGCAACAGCCAATCTCACTGTAACAGCCCAGGTTAACACCAACTGTTCGATTTCAACGGCCCCTGTCGCGTTCGGTGTTTACGACCCGATTACGGCTCATGCAGCCACCCCGCTCGACGCCACCGGCACTGTGACGGTCGCCTGCACCAAGAATGCGGCTCCAAATATCGGGTTGGGCTTGGGCAACAATGCCTTGGGTTCGGTCCGGCGCATGAGCGACGGCGGAACGGAACGCCTGAACTCCGAGTTATACAAGCCATCAAATAACGCGGCCGGCGCAGCGTGCTCGTATCTGACCCCCGCCGTCTGGGGTACGACGATCGGTACAGACACGCTCTTGATCACTGCGGCCCCGGGCAAAGCAGGGCGCACATATAACGTGTGCGGCCGCGTAGCATCGGGCCAGGATCCGGCGCCAGGCAACTATACCGACACAGTAATAGCCACTGTCACCTTCTGAAAGCGCGCTGACGTGCTAACGCACACTGGCAATTGCGGGTCCCGGTATGGATGAGTGCATCGTCATGCATATGTCGTACAAGGTTCGGGCGGCCGTCGGGGCCGCCTTTTTCTTCTTGGGCTGCATACTCCCGGAACCGCTCCTGGCAGGGAATTTCCAGGTGACGCCGATCCGGGTGGAGCTCTCGCCGCAAAAGGCAAGTGATGCGCTGAGAGTGCAGAACAACGGGAGCGAGCCTGTTGTGGTCCAGCTGCAAGCCGTCGCGTGGTTGCAGGAAAACGGCGAGGACATATACCAGCCCAGCAATGACCTGGTGGCGACCCCGCCGATCTTTACCATGCAGCCCGGTGCAAGCCAGATCATCCGGGTCGGATTGTTGCGCGCAGCCGATGAAAAAAAGGAGCTCAGCTATCGGTTGTTCCTGCAGGAAGTGCCCTCCGCTCCGAAGCCCGATTTCCGGGGGCTGAAGGTCCTGCTTCGCGTCGGCTTGCCAGTGTTCGTTCATCCGAAGGCCAAAGCCGCCCCGGTATTGACTTGGCGCGCGGAGCGAACGGAGGGCGACCAGCTCAGAGTGCACCTCAAAAACGAGGGCAGTGCGCACATTCAGGTCTCGGATTTCAAGCTGTCGTCGCCACACAACCCAGAGCCGATCGCGGCCCGGGAAGTCGCCGCCTACCTGCTTCCCGGCCAAAGCCGCAACTGGGTGATGGCAACCGAGCCGGACCGGCGGGCTGGCACCGAAACAATGCGCGTAGTTGCCAACACGGATGCCGGAAGTGTCGAAGCCGAGATCAGCCTGGACCAGCCGTAAAGCGCTATTGCTCGCGTCATTGAGCCTGTGCGCGGCGCCTTGCGCCTTGTCCGCCGCCGACCCGCACGATGTGCCGGGCGATCGCCAGGCAGCGCAGGATATGGACTTGGAACCGGTGCTGCTAATGGTAGACATCAATCACCAAAGGCTGGGCGATACAGTGCTGCTACTCAAGGGGCGGCATGGGGAGCTGTACGCAGCCGAGAATGACCTGCAGAACTGGCGCCTGCGCCTGCCCGGCACACCGCCCGTGATGTTTCGCGGGGTCCGATACAAGCCGATTGCAGCACTGCCGGGTGTGGTCGTCCGGCTTGATGACGCAAACCAGTCGCTGAACATCGAGGTCGGTCCGGAGGCATTCGCTTCGACCAATATCACTGCGCCCCGACCGGCCTTCCCGGAGCCCATACCGCCGAGTCCCGGCATGTTCTTCAATTACGATCTGCTCACCGAACGCGAGTCCGGGGCCGCGCATAGTACCGGGGTGCTCGAACTCGGCGGCTTTAACGCACTCGGGTCGGGAGTAAGCAGCTATTTGCTCCAGAAGGGCTTGGGGGCACCAGGCTCAGTCCGGCTGGATACCACGTTCACCATCGACCAGCCCACGCGTACAGCCAGCGTTCGCGTAGGCGATGCAATCAGCCGTCCGGCTACCGTCTGGGGCCGCGCAGTGCGTTTCGGCGGCGCGCAGTATTCGACCAACTTCGCTACGCAACCCGGCCTGATCACTTTTCCGATTCAGTCTTTCAGCGGACAGGCGGCTTTGCCATCCACTGTCGATGTGTACGTCAACAATGTACTCGCCGCCACCCGGCAAATTCCGCCGGGCCCGTTCTCGATTACCGATGTTCCGGTGGTGAGCGGGAGCGGCGATGCCAATATCGTTGTACGCGATTTGCTTGGCCGCGAGCAGGTGGTGAGTCAGCCGTTCTACGCGAGCCCGATGCTCTTGCGAAAAGGATTACAGGATTTCTCCTTCGAGTCCGGTGCAATGCGCGAGAACTATGGGATTAGCAGCAATGAGTACGGTACGCGCTTTGCCACCGGCACCTACCGTATCGGCATTTCCGATGCCTTGACCGGCGAAGGCCACCTGCAATGGCAGGACAACCACCGGGCGGCCACCGGCCTGAGTGTGCTTGCCCTGTTTCCGTCGCTAGGCACCCTCAGTACTTCGGCAGCCGTCAGCCGTAGCGATGCGGGCAGCGGCCGCTTGTGGGCCGTCGGATTCGAGCGCCAGTCCCGGCTTGTCAGCTTTGGAATGCGTACGCAACTGGCAACCGAGAATTTCACGCAGATCGGCTCTGGCGCCACGTTGCCGGACCCGCGCCGCCTGACGACTGCGAGCATGGGGCTGGCTGCCGGTCGGATAGGATCGTTTGGTACCACCTACGTGCGGCAGGATGTGCCTGGCGCCGGTCGGGCAGAAATCGCCGGCGTCAGCTACAGCCTGTCGCTGGGACGAGCCGGCTTAATCGGGATTTCGGCATTCAAGAACCTGCACGGCGCGCCGAATCACTCCATCAGTGCGTACTGGGCGATGCCACTCGGACGCGATGTCAATATGAACGTTGCCCATACGGTCTCGAGGGACGGAGTCGACCAGACGCAGGTGCAGGTACAGCGCAATTTGCCGAGCGGGAACGGCTACGGTTACCGTCTTCAGTCGGGCCAAAATGTGCCTCATCAGGGCGCGCTGCTGATGCAGAATCGCGTCGGCACCTATTCAGTGGAGGCCGCCACTTTCTCGGACCGCTCAAGCGTCCGCGCCGGCATGTCGGGTGGCGTCGCGGTACTCGGAGGATCGGCATTCCTTAGTCGGCGCATCAACGAGAGCTTCGGTGTCGTGCAAGTGCCCGGCATGGAAAACGTCAGGGTCTATGTGGATAATCAGCTCGTCGCGCGCACCGATTCGGAAGGCAATGCGCTGATACCGCGCCTGCGTCCTTACGACAATAATCCGGTGCACGTCGAACATACGGACCTGCGCATGGACACGCAGATCGGAAGCCTCACAGCGAACCCGGTACCTTACGCCCGCAGCGGTGTGCTTGTTCGCATCCCGATCGAGCGGTCTTATGGCGCGTTGATGAGGTTGGTGTCGGACGACGGTAAGCCTTTGCCCGCCGGGACGGAAGTGGAGGTCGAGGGCCAGGAGACACCCTTCCCGGTGGCGATGGACGGCGCCGTGTATGTCACCGGGTTGAAAGCGGTGAACCGGTTGCGCGTTAATACGGCTGGCAGCGTTTGCGGCGTAAGGGTAACGTTCAAGCCATCAGACCATCCGGTACCAGACCTGGGGACATACAAATGCACCGCCGAACAGCCGTGAAACCCCGGCGTACGATTTTCGCCCTGCTGCTGGTTGCGGTTTCGGCCGCGCATGGCGCAACCTGTTCGGTTACCAGCCTGCCCGCGCTTAACTTCGGAAACTACGATCCGTACTCGGCGGTCGACCTCGACGTCGCGACATCGGGCCAGGTATTTTGCACCAGGACGTCAAACTTTGAAACGGTGACTGTGAACATCTTCCTCACTACCGGAGGATCAGGGTCTTACTTTCCCAGACAGTTACGTAACGGGCCCGGCAACACACTCAACTACAACTTGTATCTCGACGCCGCGCGCACAACGATATTTGGACAGGGAGCGGGGACCGGCAGTGTTGGCACAACCACCAGGCTCCGCCCATCCAGGCCCACCTTAACCGTAACAACCAACATATACGGTCGCATATTCGCTGGCCAGGACCCCGCGGTCGGTACTTATACCGATACGGTGGTTTACACCGTGAATTACTGATCAGATGATTTTTCCGGCCTCTGCCGCCGGGAGCAGCGTCTCGTGCGGAGCGGGCCGGAACCGTTTAAAGCTGTCCACCAGGGGATCCGGATCCGCCGAGTGCATCAACAGGGACGCCTGTTCAGCGCTGAGGAAACCCTGCGCCACCGTGTGCTCCAGGAACGCAATCAAGCCGTCATAAAAGCCGCTCACATTCAGCAGGCCGATGGGCTTGTCGTGGAACCCGAGCCGTGACCAGGTGAACACTTCAAACAATTCTTCGAAAGTGCCGATGCCGCCCGGCATGGCGATAAAACCTTCGGACAGTTCGGCCATCATCGCTTTGCGCTCATGCATGTCCTTGACGATATGCAGGCGGGTCAGTCCGCCGTGTCCGACTTCCTTGTCCATGAGCGCTTTCGGGATGATCCCCGTTGCTTCGCCGCCGAGACGCAGCACTTCATCGGCGATTGCGCCCATCAGGCCAACCTTGCCGCCACCATATACCAGCGCGATATTGTCATTGACCATGGCCTTGGCGAGATCGCGTGCCGCGTTTGCATAAGCCGGATCTTTGCCGAGGGAGGAACCGCAGTAGACGCAGATGGATTTCATTTGATATGTTAAATTAAAAGCGCCGGACAGGCCGGCAGGTTGTTGTGGATCGACTTGCAGAGCCGAGATTTTACCAAGATGCGCCTATTTGCCTTATCGGACCTTCTTCAGGTAGTCCGCGGTGAGCTTCTCGAACAGCGTATGCACTTCGCCGCGCAAATACGGCCCGATCAGCGACAACACCTGATAGCATCCGCGCGCCAGCGCATCGGTCATCGCTTGTTGCTCGTTAAATTTGCGCGGATTGCGCACATATTCATACGACAGCCAATAGGTGGCCACGATCACCATGTTGGTCGCCAGGGCGTCGATTTGCATGTCGTTGGCTTCCAGCGCGTCATCGCTGCGCAGCCCGATGCATAACTGCTGTGCCACCGTGATCTTGTGCGCGACGATCTGCTTGAAGTGCAGTTCGAGTTTCCGGTTGCGTGACAGGAGGTCGCTCAGGTCGCGATAGAAAAAGCGGTATCGCCACACCAGTTCAAACATCAGGTGCAGATAGAGCCACACGTCTTCGATATTCGGGCGCCGGTCGGCGGGTACTGCCAGCATCCGTCCGATTTCAGCTTCGAACTGGACGAACAGGGAGTTGACGATGTCGTCCTTGTTACGGAAATGGTAGTACAGGTTGCCGGGCGAGATATTCATCTCTTCGGCGATCACGGTGGTGGTGATATTCGGCTCGCCAAACTCGTTGAACAGCCGCAGTGATAATTCGAGTATTCGCTCACGTGTGCGCCGTGGCGTTTTGTTTTGCATGCTAGGCTACCCCCGTCTTCGCTCGTCGCTAGCATATCACTGATGGTCCATCTGCAAAATTGACCGGACGAGAGGGCAGGGACCTTCCCTCTATTGCTTCGGTAGCACGACGGTGTCGATAATGTGGATGACGCCGTTATCAGCTGTGACGTCGCTCTGCGTTACATTGGCGTCATCAACGGTGACCTTGCCGTTGTCCGACTTCAGCGTCAGCGAAGCGCCCTCCATAGTCTGGACCTTACCCGGCTTCACTTCTGCGACCATTACCTTGCCCGGGATGACATGGTAGGTGAGTACTTGCGCAAGTTTCTTCTTGTCTTTCATCAGGTCGTTTTTCGTGTCCGGGTCGAGTTTGGCGAACGCCGAGTCAGCCGGTGCGAAGATGGTATAGGGGCCGTCGCTCTTGAGCGAGTCGGCGACGCCGGCTGATTTAAGCGCCGCAACAAACGTCTTGATCTCGCCGGACGAGGACGCTGTTTCGACCAGGTCGGATGCCATCGTGTGACCCGCGCATAGCAACAGCACGAACGCGATGGCGGAGAAGGGTTTCGTCATATCGGTCTCCTTGTCTGGATGGAAAAGTTCGTCTATGAAACGTGCGCGACGGAGCCGCCGCCGGGCTGACAAGCGGACAGGCCTTGTTGAGTTGCCAAATAGTTAAAAAAGTTCAAATTAAATCGATGTCATGGTGAAGATGATCAAGATCCCGGACCGTTGGGTTGCAGTCATTTAAAATCCGGCAACGATCTAGTCACGCGGGGATTACTTTTCATGCTTATCAATTGTGTTGCCTATCAAAACGGGAAGAAGTTGAGTGACGTCCCGGTCGAGCAGATTTCAGACTACTTGAACCGCCCCGAGTGTTTCGTCTGGGTTGCGTTGAAAGATGCCGACCCGCAGGAACTGGAGCAAATGCAGGAGGAATTCGGACTGCACGAGCTGGCGGTTGAAGATGCGCGCCATGGACATCAGCGGCCGAAGATCGAAGAGTACGGGGATTCGCTGTTCGCGGTCGTCCACACCGTGGAACCGGTCAATGGAGAGCTTCTGGTCGGGGAGCTCGATATTTTTGTTGAAGAGGACTATGTACTGACAGTCCGCACCCACAGCGAGCATAGCTTGCTCGATGTACGCATACGTTGCGAGCATGAACCGCATTTGCTCAAGCAAGGATCGGCTTTCGTTTTTTATGCGTTGCTGGACGCGGTGGTTGACCGGTATTTCCCGGTAATCGAAAACCTTGAGTCGGAGCTGGAAGCGGTCGAAGAGCAGATATTTGAAAAAGGACTGCAGCGTAAAAACATCGAAAAGCTTTACCAGCTCAAACGCAAGGTTACGGTGCTCAAGCATGCAGTCGCGCCGCTGATGGAAGCGGTCGGAAAACTGCATGGCGGCCGCGTCCCGAGGATCTGCGTCAACACGCAGGAATACTTCCGCGACGTGTACGACCATCTCTACCGCATCAACACATCGGTCGACGCGATCCGGGACACGATAGGGACTGCAATCCAGGTGAACCTGTCGATGGTAACGATCGACCAAAGCGAAGTGAACAAGCGACTGGCGGCATGGGCCGCAATATTCGCGGTTGCCACGGCCTTCGTTGGAATATGGGGCATGAACTTCGAAGTGATGCCGGAGCTTAAATGGAAGTACGGCTATCCGGCCGCGATTATCGTGGTCGCGGGCGTCTGCGGATATCTGTACTCCCGCTTCAGGAAAGCGGGCTGGCTGTAGCGGACGAGGGAGCTGCCGCCGGCGCCCGGGATGCTTCACGGATTTCGGCAACGACCCGTGCCTGCACGCGTGGACTGAATGCCAGTGCGACGTGGCCTACACCATGGAATTCGATATTGGTCGCGCCCGGCAGGAAGGACGATGTTTGCGGTGAAATGATGTTGTCGTGGTGTGAAAAAATCGACACCAGCAACTTGCGATCATCCGCGGTTTCGCCGGCATCCAGCTGGCGCAGCCATTCGCTCGATGCGCCTTCTCCCTCGTCGACAGTCCAGCGCATCTGCTGGCAATTTGTGCCTGCCCCGAAGTTGGCGACGCCGGTACCGTGGTGCGGCGTACCGAGCGTAATGACCTTCGCAATGCGCGCGCTGCCGTGCGCACGCAAGTAGGCGCGCGCAGCCAGGCCACCCATGCTGTGGGCCACGATAATGATCTTGTCACTCCCGGTTTCCTTGCACATCGCTTCAACCCCTTCATGCACCACGGGCACGTAGTCGTCGATGTCGCCCATGACCGGCTCCATGTTGACTGCGTAGTGGGTAATCTGCGCATGCGCCAGTTGCTTGCTCATCATGTGCCAGTAACCGCTGTTGCAGCCATAGCCGTGAATGAGCAGAACCGGCAATGCGGAAGGATTTTCCGCCACGCGTTTGGTGAATGCATGAAACGGCATCGTGTATGACGAAGCCGTCATCGTTGACCTGAATTCGTAAAGAAACAGTTTGCACGACTGCCAGCGGCTCAGCCGGCAAGCGTCAGGCGTCACGCTGCTGTAACGCGACGACAGGATGAAGTTATTGGCCGTAATTTGCATGCGCACCAGGAGAACCACGCCAAGGCCTATGATCATGGCGACCACGGGTTTGTCGAAGTGGAAGACCTTGATCATGGTCGCTGCAATGGCGCACGCGACCAATAGCTGCAAGACGAGCAGGGTTCTTGTAATTCGGACAATCATGATTTACCGGGAAAAGCGTTGCGGGACCGGGTGTGTGCGATCTCCCGGCGCGCGGTCTTTTCCAGTGTACCTTAGAGAATCTAGGAGCGGTGCGGCTTGGCCGGGGGAGCGGCCTTCGCCGGTTCCTCCGTCACGTTGACGACCTTGGTCCCCGCTATACGATCGTGCAGGAACTGGCGTTGCGGATCGAGATAAACAGTGAGCGCCCAAAGCAGCATGTTCGCTGCGGGAATCAGGACCAGCATCCAGTTCTTCGCACCCATGGCCCACGCGGCAGCCAGTCCTGGCAGGACCCAGCCCCAAGCCAGTAAATACCTGCCTATGGCACGTTTCAGATTGACTTCGTTGCCGTCCCGGGTAACCACGCGGATGCGCCAGGTCTTCATCGCGAGTGTCTGGCCCCGATGGGTCCAGAACCAGACAAAATACACCGCCAGCACGAGAAACAACCAATCCTGTAACGCACTTCGCAAATAAAGGGCATGGCGCTGCTGCAGCAATGTCGAAAACAGCCAGCCCGAAATGAACAGTACGCCGAACAGCAGCATGGATTCATAAAGCATGCTGGCAAGACGGCGCTTCAACGAGGGTGTCGTAGTAGTAGGAATCAACGGCGGTACTTATTTTGTGGCGGGTTGGGGGGAAGGCTGCAGCGGAGATTGCGATGCGGCTTGCGGCGTAACGGACTGTTCGAGTACACGCCTGGGCGTTGATTTGATCTGGGGCACCGACTTGTCCTTGGACTGGGACGCAGGCGGCAACGTGGCGATACGCTTCCTCGATGCCGCATCGGCGGCCAGTTTTTTCTTCTGCTCTTCGGGCAACTGCTGGTATTTTTCCCAGTGCTCGGATTTTTGATTCGGATCGAGCTTCTTTGCACGCGTATAACTTTCGCGCGCCATGCGTCTTTGTTCCGGCGTGAGCTTGACCCATTCCCGCATACGGGCTTGCACCCGCTGTTGCTCATCGGGCGTCATCGATGCGTATTTGTTGCCGATGACCAGCCACTTGCTCTTGCGCGCGGAGTTCAATTTGTCCCATTCCCCCGAAAGAGGGGCGAGCGCCTGTTGTTGGGCCGGCGTCAGGTCGGTCCACATGGGCTTCACCGCAGGCTGTGCCGGTGCGGCTTTCGCGGCGCCGGCGGGCGAGGGTGGCATCGCGTTTTGCTGGGCGCGCTGCGGCGCGGGATTCTGCCCTGCGACTACCGGGGCGCCGCTCTCAGCAGCGTGAGCCAGTCCTGCTGTGCCGGCCAGTATGGTCAGGGAGGCCACCAAAGACACCGCCCGCAAAGCGCGGGCGGTAGTAGAAATGGTCCGGAAGGCATGCCTGCTTGTCATCTCACTCCCCCGGCTTCGCGAGGTATGCATTAAAGCCATGATCGAGATAGGCGGACAGGGGCAGCTCATCGGCCAGAACGGCGGCGTCGAGTTCAGCGGTTTCACTGATGCGTTCCTGCTGTTCGAATTGATAAATGCTCATCAGACCGGCAATCAGCACCACAGCGGGTACTGCGAGGCCCATGCGTCCCAGCCAGTCGGAAGGCTTTTCGAAATAGGAACCAACGTTTCCGGCAAATGCAACTTGCGGCAGCCATGCTCGCATCGGCGAGTTCACTTTCTTGCGGGATAATGCAATTTTGCGCGCAGATGCCAGTCTTTCGGCGGTAGATGCCGGAAGGTTGTCGAGGTTTTCATTCAGTGCGTTACGCACTTTATAAGCGAAGTTCAGGTCTTTCGAATTCATAACGTAATTCCTTTGGCTCTCAGCGCCTGGGCCAGCGCGTGCGTGGCACGGGAGCAGTGTGTTTTCACGCTACCCTCGGAGCATCCCATTGCCGCCGCCGTTTCAGCCACATCCATATCTTGCCAATAACGCATAAGGAAGGCTTCTCGTTGACGCGTCGGGAGTTTTTGTACTTCCGCTTCGATCGCCGCCAGAACCTGGCGCCTTTCGACCTTGTCGGCGCTCGACTCGGCCGCCTCGGTACCTTCTTCCGCTTCGTACGTTTCCAGCAGGTCAAAGCCGTCGGGGTCTTCACCGTCGCCGCTCTTGCCGGAAAACAGGCTCACCCAGGTGTTGCGGACCTTCTCCCTGCGAAAATAATCGTTGATCGTATTTTGAAGTATTCGCTGAAACAGCAGTGGCAACTCCGCCGCGGGTTTGTCGCCGTACTTTTCCGACAACTTGATCATCGCGTCCTGCACGATATCCAGCGCCGCTTCGTCCTTGCGGACCGCATACACGGCTTGCTTGAAGGATCGACGTTCTACGCTCTCCAGGAAGGCTGACAGTTCTTTTTCAGTGGCCATGCAATGCGGCGCGTTTTTCGTTGACTTGCCGGTTTCGGATACGGTGGTTAAGGTCGCTCAATTGGTTTGTTGCCTGTAGAAACTGTGCGCATGCTAGCAAAAAACCCCCCGTTTGTCCGCTTTTTCTACGTAAACCGCTTGATTTCAAACGTTTTTATTCGGATTTGACTTGACCAAAATGGTGCGACGCATTACCGTATCAGTCCCTTCGCAATCACGAAGGATTGTCTTTTCTTGCGCGGTGCATGATGCCGCTTCCTGATCAGGCGCGCTTTAACAAGCTGTTTGCTCTAACCCACGCCACAAGCGTGAGAAATTTGTATCGGCAGTACAGAAACCCAGGCTGAACGAGTCGCGTTTAGCGTCATTTTGAACCGCACTTACTAGTGCGCGACGAACTGGCGTCACCGCACAAAAAAGGGAAGCCCGGCCGTGTATATCCGATCGATTTCGCAAGGAGAGAGCATCCGTTCAATCTCCCATGGACCTTGAAAGGAATGATGTAATGAGTTTGGAACTTACAGGCGCGGAAATCGTTGTGCGCTGCCTGGCCGAGGAAGGCGTCGAACACGTATTCGGCTATCCCGGCGGCGCAGTGCTTTACATCTACGACGCAATATTCAATCAGGAAAAATTCCAGCATATCCTTGTACGCCACGAACAGGCCGCGGTGCATGCCGCCGACGCCTATTCGCGCAGCTCGAAAAAAGTCGGGGTCGCTATCGTGACTTCCGGTCCGGGCGTCACCAATGCGGTAACGGGTCTGGCAACTGCCTACATGGACTCGATCCCAATGGTGATCATCTCCGGTCAGGTTCCTTCGCACGCGATCGGCCAGGATGCGTTCCAGGAGTGCGACACGGTTGGCATCACGCGTCCGTGCGTCAAGCACAATTTTCTCGTCAAGGATGTCAAAGACCTCGCATTGACGATGAAAAAGGCGTTTTACATCGCCACCACCGGTCGTCCGGGTCCCGTACTGGTCGATATCCCCAAAGACATCACCATGCACAAGTGCGCGTACGAGTATCCGAAGGAACTCGAGATGCGCTCTTACAAGCCGGTCGACAAAGGCCACTCCGGCCAGATCCGCAAGGCATTGCAGTTGCTGTTGACCGCCGAGCGGCCGATGATCTACACCGGCGGCGGCGTCATACTCGCCGATGCGGCGCCCGAGCTGAACAAGCTGGTCGACAAGCTTGGCTTCCCCTGCACGAACACGCTGATGGGCCTCGGTGGATACAGGTCGTCGAGCGACAAGTTCGTCGGCATGCCCGGCATGCACGGCACGTACGAAGCCAACATGGCGATGCAGCATTCGGACGTGATGATTGCAATCGGCGCCCGCTTCGATGACCGTGTGATCGGTAATCCGAAGCACTTTGCCAGTCACCCGCGCAAGATCATCCACATCGACATCGACCCGTCGTCGATTTCCAAGCGAGTGAAAGTCGACATCCCGATCGTTGGTAACGTGAAAGATGTGCTGCAGGACCTGCTCGCGCAGCTCGAAGCGTCAGAGGCCAAGCCGAATGCGCAGGCATTGACTGCGTGGTGGAAGCAGATCAACGAATGGCGCGGCCGCGAGTGCCTGAAATTTACCGATTCAAGCGAAGTAATCAAGCCGCAATCGGTAGTCCAGAAGCTGTGGGAAGTGACCAAGGGCGACGCGTTCATTACTTCCGACGTCGGCCAGCACCAGATGTGGGCTGCGCAGTACTACAACTTCGACAAGCCACGCCGCTGGATCAATTCCGGTGGCCTCGGCACCATGGGTGTCGGCCTCCCATATGCAATGGGTGTGCAGATGGCCAACCCCGGCGCTACGGTGGCATGCGTCACTGGCGAAGCATCGATCCAGATGTGCATCCAGGAGCTCGCCACCTGCAAACAGTATCACCTGACGCCGAAAATCATTCTGTTGAACAACCGCTTCCTCGGCATGGTGCGCCAGTGGCAACAGATCGATTACGGCTCGCGCTAGTCCGAGTCGTACATGGATTCGCTGCCGGACTTCAACAAGCTCGCGGAATCTTTCGGCCACGTCGGCATGAAGATCGAAAAGCCGGGCGACGTTGAAGGCTCGCTGAAAGAAGCATTCGCCATGAAAGACAGGCTGGTATTCATGAATTTCATAACGGATCAAACCGAGAACGTCTGGCCGATGGTGAAGGCGGGTAAAGGGTTGACCGAGATGCTTTTGGGCTCGGAGGATCTGTAATGCGCCATATCATTTCTGTTTTGCTGGAGAATGAAGCAGGTGCATTGTCGCGCGTGGTCGGTTTGTTTTCGGCACGCGGCTATAACATCGAAACGCTGACCGTGGCGCCGACCGAAGACGCGACCTTGTCGCGCATGACGATCGTGACCAGCGGCTCGGATGACGTGATCGAACAGATCACGAAGCACCTGAACCGCCTGATCGAAGTCGTCAAAGTCGTCGACCTGACCGAAGGCTCGCATATCGAGCGCGAGCTCATGCTCATCAAGGTGCGTGCGGTCGGCAAGGAGCGCGAAGAGATGAAGCGCACCGCGGATATCTTCCGCGGCCGCATCATCGACGTCACCGAGAAGACTTACACGATCGAGCTGACCGGGAATAAATCGAAGCTCGATGCATTCATCGAATCAATCGACCGGACAGCGATCCTGGAAACCGTCCGTACTGGCGGTTCCGGCATCGGGCGCGGCGAGCGCATTCTCAAAGTTTAATAATCCAGTACCACAACAACTAAGTTAGGAAGAGCAATGAAAGTTTTCTACGATAAAGACTGCGACCTGTCCCTGATCAAAGGCAAGAACGTCACCATCATCGGTTACGGCTCGCAAGGCCATGCGCACGCGCAGAACCTGAACGACTCCGGCTGCAAAGTGACCGTGGCACTGCGTAAAGGCGGCGCGTCCTGGGAGAAGGCCAAGAACGCCGGCCTGAACGTAGCCGAAGTCAACGACGCTGTGAAATCGGCCGACGTCGTCATGATCCTGCTGCCGGATGAGAACATCGCGCAGGTCTACAAGGAAAACGTCGAACCGAACGCAAAGCAGGGCGCTGTGCTGGCTTTCGCCCACGGCTTCAACGTGCACTACGGCCAAGTTGTTCCGCGCGCCGACCTCGACGTCGTCATGATTGCGCCGAAGGCACCGGGACACACCGTGCGTTCCACATACACCCAGGGTGGCGGCGTTCCGCACCTGGTCGCTGTGTATCAGGACAAATCCGGTACTGCGCGCGACATCGCACTGTCCTATGCAATGGCCAACGGTGGCGGCCGTGCCGGCATCATCGAAACCAACTTCCGTGAAGAGACCGAGACCGACCTGTTCGGCGAACAAGCCGTGCTGTGCGGCGGTGCCGTCGAACTGATCAAGGCTGGTTTCGAGACACTGGTGGAAGCCGGTTATGCGCCTGAAATGGCTTACTTCGAGTGCCTGCACGAGCTGAAGCTGATCGTCGACCTGATTTATGAAGGCGGCATCGCCAACATGAACTACTCGATCTCGAACAACGCCGAGTATGGCGAGTATGTCACCGGCCCGCGCATCGTGACCGAGGACACCAAGAACGCAATGCGTGCGGTGCTGAAGGATATCCAGACCGGCGAATACGCGAAGAGCTTCATCCTGGAAAACAAGGCCGGCGCACCGACCCTGATTTCCCGTCGTCGCCTGACAGCTGAACACGAAATCGAACAAGTCGGCGAGAAGCTGCGCGGCATGATGCCGTGGATCAAAAAGAACAAGCTGGTCGATCAGTCGAAGAACTAAGCACATTCGCCTCGACGAGCGGATCGGTAAGATCCGCTTGAGTTGAGTAGAATTAATGGGGTGCACACTCAGGTGTTGCACCCATTTTTTTTGGAGAAGTCATGTCACGATTGCGAGCCTGTTTGCTGCCCCTGGTTCTCTGCGGCAGCCTGACAAATGTATACGCAGAGACTGCGCAGAGTCCCGCACAGACGAGCGGCACGCTGGTGATCGTCCCGGCATTCAGCGAAGTCAGACATCCGAATGACGAAGCGCGCATCACGCTGATGCTCGAAGAGCAGGACAAGGACAAGGCGGCCGCCGCGTCGCGCGTCAATCAGAAGATGCGGCAGGGTACCGAGATCGTGAAGCGGGAGGACCCGCAGGCCACACTGAGGACGCGGGGGTACTACACATACCCGGTGTACGCGGATGAACAGCAGCCGCGTCCCCACGGCGGTAAGCCGAGGCAGGCCGTGGGATGGCGCGTAGGCCAATACCTGGAAGTGACCACGACCAATCTGGGCACGCTGCCCAAGACGGTTGCGGCTGCCCAGAAGGTGCTTGCCTTGAGTGGCCTGCAGTTCGGCCTGACCGAAGCGACCAGCAGGAAGCTGGATGAGAAGCGGATTGCAGCTACCTACAGCAACCTCAATGAACGCATAGGCGCTATCGCGAAGGCGATGGGACGCAACACGGCGGATGCGGTGATCGAGGCAGTGGATTTCGAAGGCTCGGGCGCATATGCCCAAAACGAAGCCCAGGCGCCGAAGACCATGCGCATGTCCTCGGCGGACGCCGCACAACCGGTCGAAGAGCCAAGCTTCGAACCGGGTGAAACAACGCTAAGCATGCGTGCGGTTGGAAAGATCCGCTTTAAGTAAAGCAGTTGCGGCCGCGCGCGAGGGACGGCGAACAAGAGTCGCTTTGGTAATTGGTTTAGCATTGGGTCACCGGCTTCGTCCCCCGAATGCACAGAAAGCCATTAGGCGTGCTTCGGGTCTGAACGTACAGGCATCGTTGCCAGGGGGTTACATTTAGTTGCTGCTCGTCTAGAATAGCCACGCTTTTAATCTTTCGCATAACTCGGAGCGACATTGAAACAGTATCCGCACCCCATCATTGCGCGCGAGGGTTGGCCATTCGTTGGCCTGACCATCGTGCTTGCCGCAGCGATGGCCTTTTTCTCTGCAGCATGGTCGCTCCCTTTCTGGATCATTGCTGTATTCGTATTGCATTTCTTCCGTGATCCCGCACGGTCGATTCCGCAAAAGGCGAACGCGATCCTGTCTTCGGCAGACGGACGTATTGTCGTGGTTGAAAAGGCTCAGGATCTGTATGCCGGCCGTGACGCGACATGCTGGCCCGCGGCCAGCGCTATCGATTCATCCGCTTCGGTTCGCGGGTCGATGTCTATCTGCCGCTTAGTGCGAAGCCCAAAGTGACGGTTGGGGACAAAGTGTCCGCGACCGAAACGATTTTGGCCGAATTGTGATCTCAACTGCATTAAATTGAAACGGAATCAGCATGGGAAGTTTCCATCGTCGCAAAGCGAAGAGTAACGCGGGGTTTTTCCCCAAAATGACGCGTTTGAACAAGAAGACGCTGCGTCATGCACCGCTTGATGAGGGCGGCGCACCGGTGCGTGCCACGCTGCGCCGGCGTGGCATTTATCTGTTGCCGAACGCATTCACCACCGCCAACCTGTTCTGCGGTTTCTTTGCCATCGTGATGGCGATGAACCTGAAATTCGACTTTGCCGCGATCGCGATTTTTGCGGCGATGGTGCTGGATAGTGTGGATGGCCGGGTGGCGCGCCTGACCAATACGCAGAGCGAGTTCGGTGCACAATACGACAGCCTCTCCGATATGTTGTCATTCGGCGCCGCGCCGGCGCTGGTCGTGTACGAGTGGTCATTGCGCGGCATGGGCAAGCTCGGTTGGCTGGCTGCGTTTGTTTATTGTGCCGGTGCGGCGTTACGGCTGGCTCGCTTCAACACGAATATCGGTGTCGTCGACAAGCGTTATTTCCAGGGGCTGCCGAGCCCGGCATCCGCTGCCTTGGTCGCCGGGTTCGTATGGTTGATGGACGATCTCGGCTTTGCCGGGACTGACCTGAGCTGGTTCGCATGGGCGATCACCCTGTATGCCGGACTGACCATGGTCACCAACGTGCCGTTCTACAGCTTCAAGGAAGTGAATTTTCGCAAGTCGGTGCCGTTCATTGCGATATTCGTGATTGTGCTTATTTTCGTACTGATATCGAGCGATCCGCCTAAAGTGCTGTTTGGCATGTTCGTCCTTTACGGCCTCTCCGGATACGCAATCTACTTCTGGCGCTTGTTGAAGGGTAAGCCGGTCAGTATCGTCCAGACGACGGCCGAGAACGAGCGCGAGAAGGAGTGACAGCCGCCTGAACAGCAATGTGGAAGAGTTGCACGCTATGCAAAACCGGCGCTTTTGCCAAATAGTTGCGCTTTTCCACATTTCCGCTTATAGTTTTTCGCATGTCCCGCGAAATCCACATTTCCGCATCCGCTTCTCTCAGCAGCCTCCTGCCAGGCCTGCTGCTATCGCTATTCCTGCTAGTGCGTTAACACGCGCTAAACCCCATACCCCCACAATTCGTGTAGTCTCTCGCTCCTGTTGACGGCAAGGGCAGGCGAAAAACCATTTAAAACACGGCTCGTTCACCGTATCTTTCTAAGGAGTGCAGCATGACCGCTAGTGCATCAGAGAAGTTGATCATATTCGACACCACCTTGCGTGACGGTGAGCAGTCCCCGGGCGCCTCGATGACCAAGGATGAGAAAATCCGCATCGCCAAGCAGCTGGAGCGCCTGAAGGTTGACGTGATCGAAGCGGGTTTTGCTGCGGCCTCGCCGGGTGATTTCGAGTCAATCAAGGCCATCTCCGGCATCATCAAGGAATCGATCGTATGCTCGTTGTCGCGTGCCAATGACCGCGACATTTCCCGCGCGGCCGAAGCGCTCGCGCCCGCTGCACGGAAGCGCATCCATACCTTCATCGCCACGTCGCCGCTGCACATGGAAAAGAAGCTGCGGATGTCGCCGGACCAGGTGTTCGAGCAGGCTAAGCAAGCAGTGCGTTTCGCCCGCAACTTTACCGACGACGTGGAATTCAGCCCCGAAGACGGCAGCCGGTCGGACATGGATTTCCTGTGCCGCGTGATCGAGGCGGTGATTCAGGAAGGCGCAACGACCATCAATTTCGCGGATACGGTTGGCTACGGCGTGCCCGAGTTGTACGGCAACATGATCAAGACTTTGCGCGAGCGTATTCCCAATTCGGACAAGGCTGTCTGGTCAGTCCATTGTCATAACGACCTGGGGATGGCAGTTGCGAACTCGTTGGCCGGTGTGATGATCGGTGGCGCACGCCAGGTAGAGTGCACCATCAATGGCCTCGGCGAACGTGCGGGCAATACTGCCCTGGAAGAGATCGTGATGGCGGTCCGGACACGCAAGGATCACTTCAACCTCGACCTTTCGATCGATACCTCGCAAATAGTGGCTGCTTCAAAGCTGGTGTCCCAGATCACCGGCTTTGCGGTGCAGCCGAATAAAGCGGTGGTTGGCGCCAATGCGTTTGCGCACGCATCCGGCATACACCAGGACGGCGTGTTGAAGGCGCGCGATACCTACGAAATCATGCGCGCGGAAGACGTGGGCTGGACCGCGAACAAGATCGTGCTGGGCAAACTGTCCGGTCGCAATGCATTCAAGCAGCGTCTCGAAGAACTCGGCATTGCGCTCGAGTCGGAAACCGAAGTCAATGCCGCGTTTGCGCGCTTCAAGGAACTGGCTGACCGCAAGTCCGAGATTTTCGATGAGGACATCATCGCTGTCGTAGCGGACGAACAACATTCGCACGACAAGGAATTCTTCCGATTTGTGTCGCTGTCCCAGCGTTCCGAAACCGGCGAGCGCCCGAGCGCCAAAGTGGTATTCACGATGGATGGCCAGGAACTGACCTGCGAAGCGCAGGGCAACGGCCCGGTCGACGCCACCGTCAATGCGATTGAATCGAAAGCCGCGAGCGGTTCCGAATTGCTGCTGTTCTCGGTTAACGCGATCACCACCGGGACGCAATCGCAGGGCGAAGTGACCATGCGCCTGTCGAAAGCCGGCCGCATCGTCAATGGCGTTGGCGCCGATCCGGATATTGTGGTCGCCTCCGCGAAGGCGTACTTGTCGGCGTTGAACAAGCTGCAGTCGAAAGCGGAGAAGTTGAATCCGCAGCTTTAATCTCACTGCGGAAGCATCCAAGCGCCTGCCTGGAAGACCAGTCAGGCAGGCGCTTTTTCATTATCTGCGTAGCATGCCAAACGGAAAACGCATGTCCGGATCGAAGCGCGGATCCGGTCCGTTTAGCATCTGGCGTACAATGCCGTTCTTGTCAAAATGCACGTGCATCATCGAGTTCCATACCCCGCTTTCCTTGTACGGATAGGTCCATACCTCCAGGTCGGTCCGTCGGAAATAAGACGTTTCACTAGGAGCGCCGATGGTGCGCAGGACGTCGTTCTTGGTCGCCTGGCCCACCTTGAGCGTGGCGAATTTTTCCACCGTTAACACTTGATCGAACGAAACAACCTTGCCATCCGGGCCGATGCGCGCCATA
This sequence comes from Burkholderia sp., assembly GCA_028292565.1. The sequence continues at coordinate 27,650 of JAQGMD010000485.1, forward strand.
TAGGTCTTCTGGCCCCACGGCCCGAGTGCATATTCCAGCAACCGGTCCTGTCCGTCCTGGTAGCGATTCGTTGGTTCGCCGCGTTTGGCAAAAAGGTCCGGTTCGGTATCGCCGGCATTGACCGGCGCGGGCATCAGCGCGCAGCCACCGGTTGTTGCCAGAACGACAGCGAGCAGGGCAGTGGAGAGAATTTTCATGGCGATTCCTTTAAAAGCGCTTTAAAGCCAGCTAAGTGTTTGAATAGCCAAGTCATTTCCTATATACTGCGCATCTTGGTCAATTTTGATCAAAATTTTAATTCATTTATTCACGGTGTGTTAGGGGTCGCGACTCCGCCCACCGCATGTGAAAGGTAATTCATGACAGTCGAAAATATCAACAAGGCCGAAATCATCAAGGACAACGCTCGCGGCCAGAACGACACGGGCTCCCCGGAAGTTCAGGTCGCATTGCTGACCGCCCGTATCAACGAACTCAACAGCCACTTCAAAGCCCACGCGAAGGATCACCACTCCCGCCGTGGCTTGATCATGATGGTCAATCGTCGTAAAAGCCTGCTTTCCTACCTCAAGGGCAAAGATTTGAGCCGCTATCGCGCCCTGATCGAAAAGCTCGGCTTGCGTAAGTAAACTCGTTGCGACATTATTGTCTGGGTTTGTAGCGCTGAAATGCCTGCGTCAGTTTGCTGATGCGGGCATTTTGTCTTTTAGCAGTTTGTAGTGTTTGAAAGTAACAAAGGCGGCTGTCATCCGTGACGGTCACCCGTGGTGAGGTGAACGACAGCGCCTGAAAATCTGTCGGCAAAAATAGAAAGGAAACACCGTGTTCAATAAAGTTACCAAAACTTTCCAGTATGGCCAGCACCAGGTCAAGCTTGAGACAGGCGAGATCGCCCGTCAGGCCTCCGGCGCTGTGGTCGTATCGATCGAGGATACCGTCGTACTGGCTACTGTCGTCGCCCGTAAGGATGCCAAGCCTGGCCAGGATTTCTTCCCGCTTACCGTCGATTACGTTGAAAAAAGCTATGCCGCGGGCCGTATCCCGGGTGGTTTCTTCAAACGTGAAGGCCGTCCTTCCGAGAAAGAGACGCTGACTTCCCGCCTGATCGATCGTCCGATTCGCCCGCTGTTCCCGGAAGGTTACCTGAACGAAGTGCAGGTGATTATCCATGTACTCTCCGTCAACCCGGAAATCGATCCTGACATCGCATCGATGATCGGCGCATCGGCCGCGTTGTCGGTTGCCGGCATTCCGTTCAACGGTCCGCTCGGTGCAGCCCGCGTCGGTTATATCGGCGGCCAGTATGTGCTGAATCCAACCACGTCGCAGCTTGCAACCTCGCAAATGGATCTGGTGGTTGCCGGGACCGAACAGGCTGTACTGATGGTGGAATCGGAAGCGAAACAGCTGTCCGAAGAAATCATGCTCGGCGCAGTGGTCTACGGCCATGACCAGATGCAAGCGGTCATCAATGCGATTCACGAACTGGTACGTGACGGCGGCAAGCCGGAAGTGGAATGGAAGCCGGCGGCCAAGAACGAAGCACTGATCGCACGTGTCACAGCGTTGGCCGAAGCGAAGCTGCGCGAAGCCTATCAGATCAAGGAAAAGCAGCAGCGTACCGAAAAGCTCAAGGCGGTTACCGAGCAAGTGAGCGTCGCGTTGGCTGCTGAAGCCGCTGCGAATGGCAGTCCGGTGCCTGATGCTGCCGAAGTTGGTTCCATGCTGTTCGACCTGGAAGCGAAGATCGTCCGCTCGCAGATTCTCGAAGGCGAGCCGCGTATCGATGGTCGTGATACACGCACGGTCCGTCCGATCTCGATCCGTAACAGCGTGCTGCCGCGTACCCACGGCTCCGCGTTGTTCACCCGCGGTGAAACACAGGCTCTGGTCATCGCGACTCTCGGCACTGCGCGCGACGAGCAAAAGATCGATGCGCTGATGGGCGAGTACTCCGATCGCTTCATGCTCCACTACAACATGCCACCGTTTGCTACCGGTGAAACCGGCCGCGTCGGTACACCGAAGCGTCGTGAAATCGGTCACGGCCGTCTGGCCAAGCGCGCGCTGCAGGCAGCGTTGCCGTCTCCGGAAGAGTTCAGCTATTCCGTGCGCCTGGTGTCCGAGATCACTGAATCGAACGGATCCTCTTCGATGGCGTCCGTCTGCGGCGGCTGCCTCGCGTTGATGGATGCGGGCGTTCCGATGAAGGCGCATGTCGCCGGCATCGCGATGGGCCTGATCAAGGATGGCAGCAAGTTTGCAGTCCTGACAGACATCCTCGGCGACGAAGATCACCTCGGCGACATGGACTTCAAAGTAGCCGGTACCGCCAACGGAATTACCGCGTTGCAGATGGATATCAAGATCCAGGGCATCACCAAGGAAATCATGCAGGTCGCGCTGGCGCAAGCCAAAGAAGGCCGCATGCACATCCTGGGCAAGATGCAGGAAGCCATGCCGCACGGTAAAGCCGAGCTGTCCGACTTCGCACCGCGCCTGATCACCATCAAGATCAATCCGGAAAAAATCCGTGACGTGATCGGCAAGGGCGGCGCTGTGATCCGCGCATTGACTGAAGAAACCGGCACCCAGATCGATATCAGCGATGAAGGCGTAGTGACCATCGCTTCCGTCGACGCGGCTGCGGGCCAGGAAGCCAAGCGCCGTATCGAAGAGCTGACCGCTTCGGTTGAAGTCGGGAAGAACTACGACGGCACTGTGCTGAAGTTGCTCGACTTCGGCGCGATCGTCCAGGTCATGCCGGGCAAGGATGGCTTGCTGCACATCAGCCAGATCGCCAATGAGCGCGTCAATGCGGTCGGCGATTATCTGAAAGAAGGCCAGCAGGTCCGTGTCAAAGTCCTGGAAACGGACGACCGCGGCCGCCTCAAGCTGTCGATGAAAGCCGTCGCTGCGGAAGAGGGCGGTGTAGCGGAGCCTCAGCAGCAGTAACAAATTGCGCGCCTGCTGACGCAGGTTGAAAAGCAAACCGCCCGTGGTGCATACCA
>JAQGMD010000486.1 GCA_028292565.1 Burkholderia sp.
AACGTCGCTGATGCGACCCGCGCGCCGTCTTCCCATCAATGGCCACGATCTGCCCCGCCAGGCTGGGCACCAGCATCCCCATCCATCGGATAAAGCGTTCCTGGAAGGCCGCGCTGTCCAGGGCCGCCGTGGAAGAGCTATCCTGAGCATCAGTTGATCGCCCCTTGCAGGTGACCGTTATTCTAGTAGATGGCCGAGTGGTGTGCGAGCACCAACGTTAATGTCCGGCTAACACAACAAACGTATGACTGCTATGGAGTCGATGCGGACCTTACAAGTTGATATTCAGGCGGCAGCTTATGGCCGCACCCGGGCAGCCACCGCAGGTCTCCCCATGGTAACCGTTAAGCCAGCGGTGTTCTATACAGAAGTGGAGGCTTGATGTAGGTGTGAGCGCAGCGAATTGGCAGCGAACAGCCGCTTCCACATCCTCATCCACTCAGGTCTAAGCGCTGCGGCTCATGACCACCTTGGTTACGTTCCATAGACCGTCACCTTTGCCGCTTCGGCGTCGGAAACGAGCATACTCGAGGCATGCCCGGACCGCGTGTGGTTGCATTCAATCCCCTCTGGCAGACTCTGGTTCATAGACAGAATGCATCTCAACCGGGTGGGCGCTGCGCTTTCGCATGCGGATATTGAGCATCTCGACCACCAGCGAAAAAGCCAGCGCTGCGTATATGTATCCCTTCGGCACATGATGACCCAATCCTTCCGCGATCAGGACCACGCCGATGACCACAAGAAACGACAGTGCAAGCATCTTGACCGTTGGATGGGCAGACACAAAGCGCCCGATGGGTGCTGCAAACAGCATCATTAGCACGACCGAGACAATCACCGCAGCGATCATCACTTCGACATGGTCGACCATGCCCACGGCGGTGATGATGGAGTCAAGCGAAAAGACCATGTCGATGATGATGATCTGCAATAGCACAGCACCAAAGGTGGCCTTCACCGCCGACGCCGATTTCTCGTGTGCTCCTTCCAAAGATTCATGAATTTCTGAGACACTCTTCCACAACAGGAACAGGCCTCCCAGGATCAGCACCAAGTCCCGGCCGGAGATATCGGCGTCGACAACGGGCAAAGTAAACAGCGGCGCGGTCAGGCCGACGATCCAAGACAGGATGAGCAGCAGGCCGAGGCGCATGAACATGGCCAAGCCCAATCCCAGCCTGCGGGCGAAATCCCGGCGCTCAGGCGGCAGTTTGTCGACCAGGATCGAGATGAAGATGATGTTATCGATGCCGAGTACCAGTTCAAGCGCAGTCAGGGTGAAGAAGGCAATCCACACCTGCGGATCGGCCAATAGTTCGGTCATATTGTGCTCTCCGAATTGGGCGCTCCCGCACCGAAGCAACGTTGGTCCCGCGCTTCCGGCGCCCAGGCAGCATTCCACCTATAGCAGGAGACATACCCGTCTTTCCGTATATGCAGCAGTCGCCGAGATATAGAGCGCATAAAGATTGCAAGCAAAACGCTAAGTGCAGATCAAGATCATCCACATGACCCATAGGCTTGTCGAGTCGGGAGAAAGTGCAGCGGTTCAGAAGACACGCGCCCTGTTTTAGCTCTGCTTAGTAATCCAACACTGATCAGGAAAACACCGACGGCGTTTTCGAGCTAAACCGCTCCATGCAGGGGTCTTGGTGATGGCCTGGCAGACGGTCGGCGACAAGAGCAAACATGGGTACGCTGCTACGGTTGCCTGAGCAAGGCGCGGCAGCAGTTTTGGCAACGGTCATTTCCCCGGCTTAAGCACTACCTTAGTCCATCCGTCCTTTCGCTCATCGAAGTGCTGATAGCCTTCAGCAGCTCGCTCAAGCGGCAACTCATGCGAGATAATCCGGGAAGGATTAGCCTTGCCAGCCGCGATTAGCTTCGCCAGCCTGCGGTTGTACTTCTTGACATTGGCTTGGCCGGTTCCGATTCGCTGGCCCTTGGTAAAGAACTGCCCAAAGTCGAAGGCGAGCTGGCCCTTCTTCGCCATCTCATCTCTGGCGCCCAGATCCTCCGGCATAAACACGCCGACCACGCCGATGCCGCCAGTCGGCTTGACAGTCTGAACAAGATTATTCATTGTCAGGTTCGGCACCTCATGCATCGTATGGTCGCAACACTGATATCCCACGCATTCGCATCCGCAGTCCGCTCCCTGCCCGCCGGTCAACTTCATGACCTGGTCCACACAGGAACCATCTGAATTATCGATTGGAATGGCCCCCAGCCTCTCCGCCAGCGCCAGCCGGTCCTTGTGCATGTCCACTACCATCACCATACTTGCGCCCTTGATGGCTGCCGAATGTGCTGCCATCAGGCCGACCGGGCCAGCGCCATAGATGACAACGGAATCGCCCGGCTGCAGGCCGGCCAGCTCCGTCGCGTGATAGCCGGTCGGGAAAATGTCCGAAAGCATGACGTAATCGTTTTCCTTTTCTTCTGCTCCTGAAGGCAGCACCAGGCAATTGAAGTCGGCATAGGGCACCCGAAGCAATTCAGCTTGGCCACCACTGTAAGGACCCATTTCAGCGTAGCCGTAGGCCGCGCCAGCACTTCCTGGATTGGCTATGAGGCAAAAACCGGTCCATCCGCGCTCGCAGTTCTCACAAAAGCCGCACGAGACGTTAAACGGCAAACAAACGCGGTCTCCGACCTTGACTCTTTCGACCGCGCTGCCGACCTCAATTACGACGCCCATATTTTCATGACCAAGGATCTTACCGGTCTTGACGCTGGTACGTCCCTCATACATATGCAGGTCCGAGCCGCAGATATTGGCGGTGGTGATTTTCACCAGCACATCAGTCGGTTTCTCGATCTTGGCGTCGGGGACGTTCTTGACCGCAATGTCGCGCGGCCCGTTATAAACCACTGCTTTCATACTCATCCTTTAAAAAAACTGCTGCTGCTCGCGCGCATTGCCGCCAATGAAGTTCCGACTTGCACAAGATTTTGCATTGGGTACCGTGACCGCCGGCGGAAGCGGTCAGAAACGGTCACCCCGTCGTCCTGCACGGCAAGTTGCGTTACCGGGACACCCCGTTCACGAACTGAGCAATATCCTGGCTCAGTTGATCTTTGTGCGTAACGAACAATCCGTGCGATCCGTCGGAATAGACCTTGTACTGTGCAGCCTGTAGTGCCTTGGCGGTCCGAGCGCCGCTCGAGTCGAGGGGCACTACCTGATCGGCATCTCCATGTATCACCAGCGCCGGTACCGCAATGGCGCTGAGATCGTTCCTGAAATCCGTCTCGGCGAAGGAATGCGCACAGTCCAGCGTCGCCTTAAACGAAGCCTGCAGCGTCAGGTGCTGCATCCAGTCCAGCGTGGCTTGTGATACTGGATGTTTGAGCATGCCAACATTGAAGAACTGCTTGCCGAAACTGGTTAAAAAGTCAGGCCAGTCCTTGTTTAAGTCTTGCTGTATCTGGGTGAATACGGATGGATCGACGCCGTCGGGATTGTCATTCGTCCTCATCAGGCAGGGCGTCACTGCGCTCACAAATATGACCTTCGATACGCGCTTGCCGCCGTGCCGCGACATGTAACGGGCGATTTCACCACCGCCCATCGAAAAACCGACCAAGGTAACATCCTCGAGGTTCAGCTTTTCGAGCAAACCGTTCAGGTCGTCCGCCAGCGTGTCGTAGTCATAGCCCTCCCACGGCTTTGAGGAATGGCCGAATCCCCGCCGGTCATAAGCAACTGCGCGAATGCCATGCTTGGGCAGTTCGGCCAACTGGTATTGCCACATCGCGTGGCTGGCGGGCCAGCCGTGGATTAGCACGACTGGCCGACCTGTTCCGACATCCTGGTAAGCGAGGTGTACTTTCTCGCCGTTTGCAGCAACTCCAACCTCGACAGTTTGCATTCGCTTCTCCTTTTTCTCGATTAGGAATGACTGAAAGTCAATATATTTGAGTAATAGAGAGTGGCGGCAAAAAATAGTTCAGTTTGTGCCCGGGGATCGTCTCGAGGTCGCGGGAACTCCCTCATAGGGGATTGGCGAGATAGGGCCACGGAACTATGCAACACCGGCCTTGGCACGCGTTGCCCGTTTGTGAGTACATAGACCGTCATCAATGACTGGTTGGCGGCAAGCAGTTCGTCCAGCCTGGTCTGCTGTGCCGGCGGAACGTTCTCCCGGTTGCGCAATAGCAGCCAGCGGGCGCGCTTGACGATGCGACGCAGTG
>JAQGMD010000408.1 GCA_028292565.1 Burkholderia sp.
TGATGCGGACGCATACGGCGCTGCACCTGCTGTCGGTGGTTTTGGCTTATCCGGTGACCGGCGGGTCAATCGGCGAGGACAAGGGCAGGCTCGACTTCGATATGCCAGAAATCCCGCAGCAGCTTGCCAGCGTGGATCAAGCATTGAACCAGCTAGCTGCAAGCAATCTTGCGGTGACGCATGAGTGGATCACCGATGCCGAGATGGAAGCCAATCCGGGCATGATCAAGACGATGAACGTCAAGCCGCCTATGGGTCAGGGTCGTGTTCGACTGATCAGGATCGGCGACGTGGACCTGCAGCCATGTGGCGGTACGCATGTGCGGAACACGAGCGAAATCGGGAAGTTGGCGCTGGGCAAGATCGAGAAAAAAGGCAAGCAGAACAGGCGCGTGAGCCTGCATTTTGTCGACCGCTAGCGAACCGGGGCCGCATAGAGCAGTCCGCCGTTGGACCAAAGGCCGTTCTGGCCCCGCAACAGCGCAGCGCCAGTCAGCGGACCGAAGTGGCGATCATACAGTTCGCCATAGTTTCCGACCGACCGAATGACGTCCGCCATGAATGACGGCGTCAGCCCTAGCGGCGTGCCGAAGTCTCCCTCGACGCCCAGCAATCGCCTGACGGCCGGCGTGCGGGCCGCTAGCAACGAGTCGATATTGAGGGCCGTAACACCCAGTTCCTCGGCGTTTATCAGCGTGAACAAGGTCCAGCGCACGATGTTGAACCACTGCTGATCGCCTTGTCGAACGACGGGCCCGAGCACTTCTTTGGAAATGCGTTCAGGCAAAATCCGGTGGGCCGAAGGGTCGGGCAGCGCCCGGCGGATGGCCTGCAACTGGCGGCCTGAGGCCGAAACAACCTGGCAAAGCCCGGCCTGATAGGCGACCGACAGATCGGCCACGTCTTCATAGGGAACTTCGGTATAGCTGGCCTGGTTGGCGAAGAAAAACTCGGCAATCCGCTCCAGTTCCTCGCCAGCATTGGCGACGCAGATGCTGATGTTGTCGAGCTCAAAGGCCGAGACCACGCCCATACTCTGGGGAACAAGGAAGGACTGACCATCGAAGAATGAGGTGCCGACGAAGCTGGCGCCATAGAGCGTGTCGCGCTGTTCGGTCCATGGACCGTTTCGGGTCAGCACGTCGACCATGCCGGTCTGCAGTGGCGCAAAGCGGGAATCCCCTCTCAGGGAGCGGAATTCGATTTTGCTGGGGTCGCCGAACACGGCCGCGGCGATGCCTCGACAAATATCGACGTCAAAGCCCGACCATCGGCCGTTGGTGTCCTGCTGGGCAAATCCTGGCAGCGGATTGGTGGCGCCGCAGATCAGGAAACCGCGATCGCGCACGGCTTGCAGCGTCTGCGCGTAGGCGGGAACCGCAGCGAGCGTCAGCGCGCAGGCAAGGCCTGCTGCAAGCACCAGCAATCGTTTGAAAACTCTGGTCAATCTGCGGCTTCCCTTCGTGGCCCGCATATTGGCAGTCCGACAGGTCGGGTCAAGCGGCGTCGCGCCGTGCTCCCGGTTAATTCGCCGGCGCGGCTGGAATGAAGTCGGCCTACGAGAGGTATTGGGGCTAAACGACCCCCACCCTTGATCCCTCCCCACGAGGGGGAGGGAGACGATGGAGCCTATGGGTATGTGACAATTGCCTCAGTCGAGCATGGGGCTAACTGTCAAGCTCTCAGTGAAGAATTTGGCTGAGGAAGAGCTTGGTGCGTTCGTGCTGGGGATTGGAGAAGAAGTTCTCCGGGTCGTTCTGCTCGATGATCTGGCCCTGATCCATGAAGATGACGCGGTTGGCGACCTGGCGGGCAAAGCCCATTTCGTGGGTCACGCAGATCATTGTCATGCCCTCTTCGGCGAGGTTGATCATCACTTCGAGCACTTCCTTGACCATTTCCGGGTCGAGCGCCGACGTGGGTTCGTCGAACAGCATGATGCGCGGCTGCATGCAAAGCGAGCGGGCGATGGCAACGCGCTGCTGCTGGCCGCCCGAAAGCTGGCCTGGGAACTTGTGGGCCTGCTCGGGGATCTTGACGCGTTCGAGGTAATGCATGGCAGTCGCCTCGGCCTCGGCTTTGGGAATACCGCGCACCCAGATCGGCGCCAGCGTCAGATTCTGCAGAATGGTCAGGTGCGGGAACAGGTTGAAGTGCTGGAACACCATGCCGACTTCGCGGCGCACATCGTCGATGCGCTTCAGATCGGCGGTCAGTTCCGTCCCGTTGACGATGATCTGGCCTTCCTGGTGTTCTTCCAGGCGGTTGATACAGCGGATCAGCGTCGATTTGCCGGAGCCCGAGGGGCCGGCGATAACGATGCGTTCGCCCCGCATCACCTTGAGGTTGATGTCTCGCAGCACATGGAAATCGGAGTACCATTTGTGCATGCCGATGACGTCGATGGCCACATCGGTGGTCGAGACCTGCATCCCGGATGTATTGATGTCGCGGACGACGGTGGTTTCGGAAACTTGGCTCATGACTTACCTCTTGTGCCCGGTATCCAGCCGACGCTCCATCCAGAGCGAATAGCGGGACATGGCGAAACAGAATATCCAGAACATGAAGGCGGCGAATA
>JAQGMD010000477.1 GCA_028292565.1 Burkholderia sp.
AGATGCGCATATTCCGACGGCTTGCCAAGTCGCGGTGGGAACGGCACCATGCGGCCGAGCGAGTCCTGCACATCCTGGGGCAAACCGAGCAGCATAGGCGTTTCAAAAATCCCGGGGGCGATGGTCATCACCCGTATGCCGCTGCGTGACAAGTCGCGCGCCATAGGCAGCGTTAAGCCGGCCACTGCCGCCTTGGATGCGCCATAAGCAGCCTGGCCGATCTGGCCGTCAAAGGCGGCGACTGACGCGGTATTGATGATTACTCCGCGCTCGCCGTGTTCGATGGGATCGGACTTTGCCATCGCATCGGCAGCCAGGCGTGCCATGTTGAAGGTGCCGATCAGGTTGATGTTGACCACCCTCTGGAAAACATCGAGCGGGTGCGGTCCCTCCTTGCCGATGGTCTTCACTGCCGGCGCGACACCGGCGCAGTTCACCAGCCCGCGCAGAGTGCCCATCGAGGTTGCGGCGTCGACCGCTGCCTTGGCGTCGGCTTCCGAAGTGACATCGCATTTGACGAAGCGGCCGTTCAATTCGGTGGCGAGCGCTTCGCCCGCGGTGACCTGGACGTCGGCCAGTACAACTTTGCCGCCATTTTCCGTGATCATCCGCGCGGTTGCTGCGCCAAGCCCCGAAGCGCCGCCGGTGATGATGAATACATTGCCCGCGATTTGCATGTCTTCCTCTCGTTAAATATAGAAATGTTTTTCGCTGCTTTACGTTAACGTAAGCGTCAACTTTCTTGCCCATTGTAGCGAATTTTCCGGCCATGAAGAAAAGGCAGCCGAAGCTGCCTTTGAATGGTCAAGATGCGTAGAGGAGGGTCAGGGTTTGGCCGGGACCCCTGGCGCTTGCGTAGCCGGAGCAGGCGCCGTGATGGCAGGCGTCGCAGCCGGGCCATGTCCCGTCGTTGCCTGGGTACCGGTAGCGGGCAACAGCGGCACCATCAGCAAGGCCACGATGTTGATGATCTTGATTAACGGATTGACCGCCGGTCCAGCAGTGTCCTTATACGGATCGCCAACGGTATCGCCGGTGACGGCCGCCTTGTGGGCTTCCGAACCTTTGCCGCCGTGGTGTCCGTCTTCAATATATTTCTTTGCGTTATCCCAGGCGCCTCCGCCGGTGGTCATCGAAATCGCCACAAACAGGCCGGTCACGATCGTACCCATCAGCAAGCCGCCCAATGCGGCCGGTCCGAGGATCATGCCGACCAGGATCGGCACGACTACCGGCAGCAGCGAAGGGATGATCATTTCCTTGATCGCCGATGCGGTCAGCATATCGACCGCCTTGTCGTATTCCGGCTTGCCGCTGCCGTCCATGATGCCCTTGATATCACGGAACTGGCGGCGCACTTCGATCACCACCGCGCCGGCTGCGCGGCCAACCGCTTCCATCGCCATCGCGCCGAACAGGTAGGGAATCAGTCCGCCGATGAAAAGGCCGACGATGACCATCGGATTCGACAGGTCGAACGAGGTGCTCTTGCCGACCGAATCAAGCGCATGCGTGTAATCGGCGAACAGCACCAGCGCCGCCAGGCCGGCGGAACCGATCGCATAGCCTTTGGTCACGGCCTTGGTGGTGTTGCCGACCGCGTCGAGCGGGTCGGTAATAGCGCGCACGGAATCCGGCAAGTTGGACATTTCGGCGATGCCGCCGGCGTTGTCGGTGATCGGACCGTAGGCGTCGAGCGCGACGATGATGCCGGCCATCGACAACATTGCCGTCGCGGCGATCGCCACCCCGTACAGGCCTGCCAGCCAGTAAGAAACCAGGATGGCGGCGCACACGGCCAATACCGGATAAGCGGTGGATTTCATCGAGACGCCGAGGCCGGCGATGATGTTGGTGCCATGACCGGTGGTGGATGCTTCAGCGATGTGCCGCACCGGTTTGAAATCTGTGCCGGTGTAGTACTCGGTGATGTAGACCATCAGGCCGGTCAGCACGATACCAACGGTAGCGGAGCCGATCATTTGCATGCGCATGGCCTGGTCCGGCCATACCTGCCACGTGACGATGGCAAAGCCGATCAGGGACAGGCCGGCGGCCCACCACAAACCCGTGTACAGCGCGGACATGATCTTCTTGCCTGGTTTGGCTTTGACCATCGAACAACCGACGATAGACGCCAGGATGGATACGCCGCCCAGCAACAACGGATACAGGATGGCCTGCATCTCGGCGCCCTTGACCACCAATGCGCCGAGCAGCATGGTAGCGATCAGGGTCACGACGTAGGTTTCGAACAAGTCGGCTGCCATGCCGGCACAGTCGCCGACGTTGTCACCGACGTTGTCCGCGATCACCGCCGGATTGCGCGGGTCATCTTCCGGAATGCCGGCTTCAACCTTGCCAACCAGGTCGGCGCCGACATCGGCGCCCTTGGTGAAGATGCCCCCGCCCAAACGCGCGAAGATGGAAATCAGCGATGCGCCGAAAGCCAGGCCGATCAGCGGCTTGAGCACATCATGCGCGGTCGCGGCGGTCCCTCCCGCGCGCGACGCCAGCAGCCAGTAGAACAGCGTCACGCCCAGCAAGCCGAGGCCGACCACCAGCATGCCAGTGATCGCGCCGCCCTTGAAGGCGACATTCAGCGCTTCATTCATGCCTTTGGTGGCCGCCTGCGCGGTTCGCACGTTGGCGCGCACCGAGACGTTCATGCCGATGAAACCGCACGCGCCGGACAGCACCGCTCCGAGCAAAAACCCGAGCGCCGTGTATAACCCTAATCCGGGGATGACTGCAATGATGATGAACAAGGCGACGCCGACGATGGCGATGGTTCGGTATTGTCGCGCCAGGTAAGCTGCCGCGCCTTGCTGGATTGCCAGCGCGATTTCCTGCATGCGGGGATTGCCGGGGTCCTGCTTCAGGATCCAACCACGGGATATCAATCCGTAGATGACGGCGATCAAGCCGCATCCTACGGCAAACCATAAACCTGTTGCCATATCGTCTCCTCCAAAATGTATTCGACAAAGTTAAAACATAACGACGTTCCGGAGGACGGCGACGGCATATGCCTGCACGGCAGATCGGTATCTGCTGTCGTCGTCCCGCGAGTACCACGTGCTGCAAAACTTTTGCGCTACCCTTTGTTCTTTTACGATTTGCTCTTATTTTTCGGCATACTGGATTTCGGTTCGGGTAACCGGGCCCGGATATTTCCTGCTGCTATGAATCCCCCTTAATGCAAAAAGCGGACACATGGTCCGCTTTGTTTATTTATTTTTCCAACGCCTCGAAGGCTTTGTCACGAATCTTTTCTACCGGGCCGACGCCCGAGATTTTGCGATATTTCGGCGCGCCCGGTTTACCGGATTCCGCCCACTTGTTGTAGTAGTCAACCAGCACTTCGGTCTGGTTGTGGTACACATCGAGCCGCTTCTTGACGGTTTCTTCTTTGTCGTCATCGCGCTGGATCAGGTCTTCGCCGGTGACATCGTCCTTCCCTGCCACTTTCGGCGGGTTGTACTTCGCGTGATAAGTGCGGCCGGAAGGCTGATGCACGCGACGCCCGCTCATGCGCTCAATGATCGCCTCATCGGGCACGTCGATTTCCAGCACGTAGTCGATATCGACGCCGGCGTCCTTCATCGCGTCCGCCTGGGGAAGCGTGCGCGGAAAACCGTCGAACAGATAGCCATTGGCGCAATCGGGCTGCTTCAGCCGGTCCTTGACCAGGCCGATGATGATGTCGTCCGACACCAGTCCGCCTGCGTCCATCACTTTCTTCGCTTCGATACCGAGCGGCGTACCCGCCTTGACCGCGGCGCGCAGCATGTCGCCCGTCGAGATCTGGGGGATATTGTATTTTTCTTTAATGTAATTGGCTTGCGTGCCCTTACCGGCACCAGGCGCTCCTAAAAGGATGAGGCGCATGCGATTTTCCTAGCTAGTTTTATGGATACTGTTGCGGGCTGTGTGTGTTGTCTACCGTGTATTTGTTTTTATTACAGCGCTTTGCACGAAACTTACCACAGAATCTCATTAATTCACTGAGTCCGCTTTGATTTTCCGCTTAATCAGCCGGGGAAACGCTGCCTGACCCGCGCCAGATCTTCGGGCGTATCGACTCCGGCAGCAGGCGTGTTGTGCGTCACGTGAACT
>JAQGMD010000004.1 GCA_028292565.1 Burkholderia sp.
ACAGGCCGAGGCGTGAAGCGACGGGGCCGCTATGCGCGATACCGGAACCGCCTAGGTGCGCATCCTGGGGACGCAGCCAGACGGTGTACCCGAAGGTCGTCGCATATTGCATGGCACGCATCAGCACCGTGGTGTCGAGTATGGCCTCCTCCGCCTGCGAAAAGCCGATGCATCCCGCTTCGGTCAGCTCCGCCATTTCGGTGAGCGCCAGGCCTTTCAGACCCATCGTCAAAGCGCCGAGCGGATAGACATGGGCCTGGTTCAGGGTTTTCGCCCGATGCTTCAGCATCTCCACCAGGCCCGGTTCGTCCAGCACCGGGTCGGTGTCGGGCGGGCACACCAGGCTGGTCACGCCACCCTGCATTGCCGCCTGCATTTCGGATTCCAGCGTTGCCTTGTACTCATAACCCGGCTCGCGCAAGCGCACGCTCAGGTCGATCAGGCCCGGCGCAACGACCAATCCGGCCGCATCGATCGTCCTGGTGGCGGTGAAGCCGGAGGGCGCCTGCCCTATGCCGACCACCCTGCCCGCAGCGATGTATAAATCTTGTCGCGCATCGACACCGTTGGCCGGATCGATGAGATGGCCATTCTTGATATGGATCTTCATTGTTTTAATTTCCCGCCAAAATACTCATCACCGCCATGCGTACCGCTATACCGAACGTCACCTGCGGCAGGATCACCGCTTGCGCACCATCGGCTACCGCCGAATCGATTTCAACGCCGCGGTTCATCGGGCCCGGGTGCATGACGATTGCATCCGGCTTGGCGAGGGCCAGACGCTCCGGCGTCAGGCCATAACTCTTGAAAAATTCCTGTGCTGAAGGAAGCAAGGCGCCGCTCATGCGCTCGTTCTGCAAGCGCAGCATGATGATCACATCGACGCCCTTCAGGCCTTCGTTGATGTCGGTAAAGACACGCACGCCCATCTGCTCGAGCCCGCCCGGCAGCAACGTGCGTGGACCAATGGCGCGCACTTCGGGTACGCCGAGCGTCGTCAGTGCATGAATATCGGAACGCGCTACCCGGCTGTGCAGGATGTCGCCGACGATCGCCACCGTCAGGTTGGTGAAATCCTTCTTGTAATGCCGGATCGTGTACATGTCCAGCAAGCCCTGGGTCGGATGCGCATGACGGCCGTCGCCCGCATTCACTACGTGTACATGCGGTTGATCAGTATCGATCAGGTGCTTGGCGATCAGGTATGGCGCACCCGACTGCGCGTGGCGCACTACGAACATGTCGGCGTGCATCGCTGCCAGGTTATCGATGGTGTCGAGCAGCGACTCGCCCTTGCTGGCGCTGGATGCGGAGATGTTGAGGTTGATGACGTCCGCCGACAACCGCTTGGATGCGATCTCGAACGTGGTCCGGGTGCGCGTCGAATTTTCGAAGAACAGGTTGAACACGCTCTTGCCACGCATGAGCGGAACCTTCTTGACCTCGCGATCGCTGATGCTGACGAACGAGGACGCGGTGTCCAGTATATGGTTGATGACCGTTTTCGGCAGGCCTTCAATGGTGAGCAAATGCTGCAGCTCCCCGTTTTTGTTCAATTGCGGGTTATGCATGGTCCACCGTGAGGGAGAATCGGCCGTCGTCTGCGCGCTGCAGTACGAGTTGTTGGTCATCGGATAGTTTGATTGTGTCGGCGATGAAATCGGCGGCGATCGGCAACTCGCGTCCGCCGCGATCGACCAGGGCAGCCAGCATGATCTTCGCCGGACGGCCGTAGTCGAAAAGTTCGTTGATCGCCGCGCGCGTGGTGCGTCCCGTGAACAGCACGTCATCCACCAGGACGATAGTCGCGCCGTCCACTTCAAACGGAATCTGGGTGGGCTTCACTTCGGCATGCAACCCTTTTTCAGCGTAGTCGTCACGGTAGAACGACACGTCGATGAATCCGAGACGTTCCGTCAGTTGCAATTCCATCGCCAGGCGCTCAGCCAACCACGCGCCTCCGGAGTGGATCCCGACGATGGCGACATTCTCGGCATTCTTCAGCCCGGCCTTGAGGCGTTCCGACAGCACCTTGTACAGTGCCTCGGCATCGAGTTTAGGGTTCGGCATATTCATTGAAGTATTGTTGCAAAATGATTGCGGCGGCCTTCGCATCGATGACCTCGCCGCGCCGACGCGGGATCACCGCGGAGGAATACCGCTCGTCCATCAGGACAGTGGGGACGCCAAAGCGTCCGTTCAATTGATTCGCAAAGCGGCGGCAGCGGACCGTCATTTCATGTTCCGCGCCGTCCGGGTGGCTCGGCAAGCCGATCACGCAACGCCCCGGCTGCCACTCCTCTATCAGTGCGGCGATCGCGGAAAACTTCGCGTCATTGGTGGCGGCGGTGATGACGGTGAGCGGCTGCGCCTGTCTGAGCAAGGTATTGCCGACTGCGACACCGATGCGTTTCAAACCGAAATCGAAACCAAGTACTGTCTCCACTGGCTAGGCTTTACGCATGTCCCACGTCGCCCGCCAGCATCATCGGATCTATACCCAGCAGTTTGATGGCGGCGGCAAAGCGCTGCTCTATCGGCAGGTCAAAGATGATGGAGGGGTCGGCACGCACCGTGAGCCATCCGTTCCTGGAAATTTCATCCTCAAGCTGACCCGCACTCCATCCGGCACAGCCGAGGGTGACCAGCAGGCGCTCCGGTCCGCGGCCGATCGCTGCCGCTTCGAGCACATCCTTCGACGTCGTCAGGCCGACCTCGTCCGTCACCCTCATGGTCGACGAGAAAGTGCCCACCGGCGAGTGCAGCACGAAGCCGCGCTCGACTTGCACCGGGCCGCCGAACATGACCA
Source organism: Burkholderia sp. (assembly GCA_028292565.1). The sequence continues at coordinate 2,813 of JAQGMD010000004.1, forward strand.
GCCTTGGGTCCATGGAAATGCGTTTGGCGGCAATCTCGAGCTTCAGGTCGATGCGCTCGAACAAGACGTCCATCGTCATGTCGGTCGGCTTGTTGATGATCACGCCCAGGGCGCCGCTGTCGTTATGTTCGCAAACATAGATGACCGTGCCACCGAAAATCGGATCCAGCATGGACGGCATGGCAATCAGGAAATGATCGGCCAGTTGGAGGTCGCTGGAAGACACGGCGTCAAATGCTTCGGAAAAATCGGGTGTATCCTGAGCGCGCTCAGGCTTGGATGGGGATCTACGTGACTTGCTTTGCTTCACCATGATGAGCATTTTAGCAGTTTTACGTCCAGGCCTCTCGAAGCAGGACAGTAAAAAAGGCCTTAAACAGAAAAGTAAGTATGCAGAAATTTCGCAAGTCGCTCGTATGGTTCCGCCGGGACCTGCGCAGCTTTGACCACGCGGCGCTTTATCATGCCCTGAAACAAAGCGACGCGGTGTACTGCGTCTTTGTGTTCGATAACGAGATTCTGGGCAAATTATCGCGCCATGACCGCCGGGTCGAATTCATCCATGACTGTGTAGCAGAACTGGATGCCGAATTGCGCCGGCTCGGCGGCGCGCTTATTGTCAGTCATGCAACGGCCACGGAAGAAATCCCGCGACTGGCTGTCCGGCTTGGGGTCGATGCCGTGTTTGCCAACCATGACTATGAACCCCAGGCGATTGAGCGCGACGCCCGGGTTGCGCAGGCGCTTCGCGCAAGCGGCCGCTCATGGCTGACTTTCAAGGATCAGGTGATCTTCGAAAAGGACGAAGTGCTGTCGCAGGCCGGCGCCCCGTTTTCAGTATTTACGCCATACAAGAACGCATGGCTCAGGAAGCTGCACTCCGTAGACGGGGATTTTTATTTGCAGCCCTACCCTGTTGATACATACAGTTCACGATTGGCGCAATGCA
>JAQGMD010000006.1 GCA_028292565.1 Burkholderia sp.
GGCGGCAATTGGGGAATCTCCGGCACCGGCTGTTGCGGAACCTGGATCTCCGGCTCAGGTTTCGGATTGGCCGGTATTTCGGGGGATGAGCGTCTCGGTTCAATCTCCGGTGTCTGTTTTGGCATGTCGTTTTTCCTCTCTTTCGCTTGTAGTTTCGACATCGGTTTTACTTAATTACATAGGCAAACGTTCCTGCATGGCGGATGGCATGCCCCCTTTTCCTTGTGAAGCACCCAGGACTGGCTGTCCGGCTCCCATCTGATGGCAGCTTTGAGCACAGGCGCGGCAGGCCTGCACACATACATCCATACCGCCAACCTGCTCGCAGCTTTCCGCGCAGGCGTCGCATACCGTCGCGCAGGCTGCGCAGATTTGCGCATGCAGGGGCGAGCTGCTCATCATGAATTCGGCTGCGGTGCGGCATATCTCCCAGCAATTCACCATCAGCCGGAAGTGCGTCGGTTCCACATGGGGTCCGCCCATCTCGAGACAGTGGTTCAATGCTGTTTGCATGCAGGTGCGGTAACAGTGCAGGCATTCATCGATACATTGCTGCATGTCCGGATCGATCGAGGTGGATTGCATGTCTTGTTCCTTTTCGAAAACGATTTGAAGACTGCCTGTACGGCATAGTTCGAGGGGTTCAAGCATCATCCGGGCCAGCTTTTCCGCGGATGGAAAAAGGCCGAAAAAAAACCCACGCGCATGGACGCGTGGGTTGTTGACAGGGTTGCTTCAGGACTATCGCTGCGCACCGCGGGAGTCCTTGGCGTATTTGCGGACCAGCTCGATGAGGTCCCTGAGGGCCGGATCCTCAACCGGCTCGCGCACCCGGATAGTGTGCCGCCTTGCGCCATCGTCGACAGTAAGAACGAAGGACTGGTAATCGGCCGCACCGGGTGGCGGCGACCCCACTACAGGCGGCAAATCGAAGAAACGGGCAGCCTCGACCAGCCGCTGCAAGCGCTCGGCCTCATCCTTGCCCAGCCTGTCTGCCTCAACCGCAACCGGCTTGCTCAAGCCTGGAAAAAAAGCGAGGCCGCCCTCAGTACTGAACTCGATACGCATTGCTGCCTTCTTAAAGTTCGGACCCTGTTTCGACGCTGATTCCCACTTTCGCCCAGCCCTCGCGTACCGCCTTGCGCTCCGGGCTTTCCAGGCCGAAGCGCTGGCCGGAGATGTCATAAGTGATTCGGGCGAAACGCACAAAACCGGTGTTCGGCCTGACGCGGGAATCTCGCAATGCATCGTACCAGATGCGTCCGGCCTTTTCCCATGCGAATCCGCCTATCGCCATTGCCACATGATAGAACGCATGATTGGGTATGCCCGAATTGATATGCACCCCGCCGTTATCCGAGAAGGTGTGCACGAACTGATCCATATGCGCGGGCTGCGGGTCCTTGCCCAGCACCGGGTCATCGAATGCCGTGCCGGGCGCCTTCATCGAGCGTAGCGCAACGCCCTTCACGCTGGATGTGAACAGTCCCTCGCCAATGAGCCAGTTCGACTTGTCTGCGGTCTCTTTCCGAACAAACTGTTTGATCATGATCCCGAACGTATCGGACATCGACTCGTTCAGCGCTCCCGACTGGTTGAAATACTGCAGCTGCGATTCGTCTTCCGTGACACCATGCGCGAGTTCATGACCGATCACCTCCAGCGCGATGGTAAACCGGTTGAACATCTCGCCGTCACCATCGCCGAACACCATCTGCACTGAATTCCAGAATGCATTGTTGTAGTCATCGCCGAAATGGACAGTGGCGTTCAGCGGCATGCCTGAATCGTCGATGGAGTTCCGATCGAAAATTTGCGCAAAGAATTCAAAAGTGGCGCCGAGCCCATCGTACGCTTCATCCACCGCCGTATCGCCGGTCGGCGCCTGGTCTTCAGCGCGCACTACAGTGCCCGGCAGGTTCTGGCTGTTGCCTGCGCTATAGATGGTTCGGGATTTCTTTGGGGCGCCTATCAGGCCGTGCGGGCGACGAGGCGTGGGAGCCAGTGCCGCCGCGGCGTTGGCGATTCTGAGCGCGCGAAACGTATTGTCGACGGACTTGGTCTGCAAGGCGGCCGCCCGTTGTTTGGGCGTGCCGTTACTGGCGATCTGATCCAATACATAAGGCGGAACAACGCAGAGAATCGGGTTGCGATAGTGGACGTGGCGACACATGAAATCCCTCCTGGCAGGTGAGAATTTTTCGCTTGGATGATCGTCAAATTTAGAATAGACGTTTTCCACCAACGGTCACTCCTTTTCTTGATCGCCTGGTTGCGCCTTTGTGCATACTCAAACCATCGTGACCTTTCGAGACCTTACACCGCCGCCTATGATGGTAGCTATGGTGACGACGAGGATGCGTGATGGAATTTTCGCTCCCTGTAGAATTTGCTGATGACGAAAATGAGCTGGTCGTTTTGCTGCGCCACTACGACCTGAGCGACGACGCTGAAATAAAAGGCGAGTTGCTGGAAAGAGCGCTGAATACCTCATGTCATCTCCTGAGCGCCATCGACCTTGATGCGCTTTCCAGCCGGATCGACGAGATTTTTCGCGTAGTGAAGGAATACGAACAGCTGTCAGCGAAGTCCTGGCCGGACGTGATATTCGCGAAGCCGTCCCATTTCCACAAATACCTCGATGACACCGAAGAAGAGATCCTGAAGAGTGCCGGGATCAAGGCTGAAAACAGGAAACGGATCATTAAGGAACTAAGACGCCTGCGCCTGACGGCTCACA
>JAQGMD010000008.1 GCA_028292565.1 Burkholderia sp.
TGAAGGACGAAGTTTGCAGCGTGAAGGACCAGCAATCAAATGCGGAAAACTATGCAGCCGCCGTCAGCAAAGTGATTAAAACGATGCTGGTCGGTGTGATAGTTGCGAACGCGGTGGGGTCCGACGCATTTCCTCTTGAAAGCCCAGCGGTTGCAGCATCGGTCACGCTTGGCGCTGTCGCGTAGGTTTAGATGCAATCCCAACGTTCCGGTATTCGCAAGAGCCGTCCGTCATGCATGCGGCGCAATGTTGGGATTGGCATCCCAACCTGCGAATCCGCCTGCTATGCCTTCTTCCTCTGCGCGACCGGCTTGGACGATGCAATGAACTGCGCGAGATAGGGCGCCGTCCGGCTTGCCGGCGACGCCGCCAACTCATCAGGCGTCCCTGATGCAACAACATGGCCGCCCTCCTCCCCCGCGCCAGGACCGATATCGATCACCCAGTCACTCGCCGCCACCACATGCATGTCATGCTCGACCACGATCACGGTATTGCCCGATTCGACAAGTCCGTCCAGCTGCGCCACCAGCCTGTCGACATCAGACGGATGTAGTCCGGTCGTAGGCTCATCAAGGATATAGAGGGTATTGCCATGCTGTACCCGTTGTAGCTCGCTCGCGAGCTTGATCCGCTGCGCTTCACCGCCGGACAGTTCTGTAGCGGGTTGGCCAAGGCGCAGGTAGCCGAGGCCGACTTCCTGCAACACATTGAGTGAGCGCAGCACCTGCGGCTCTTCGACAAAGAACCCTGCGGCCGCGTCAACCGTCAGCCCGAGCACCTCGGCAATGTTCTTGTCGCGATACGTAATCTCGAGCGTCTTCGCGTTATAGCGGTCCCCGTGGCATGTCGGGCAAGGTGCATATACGCTCGGCAGGAACAGCAATTCGACCATGACAAAGCCTTCACCCTCACAATGCTCGCACCGGCCCTTGGCGACGTTGAATGAAAAACGTCCGGCATCGTAGCGACGGGCGCGGGCAGTCTTTGTCGCGGCGAACAGCTTGCGCACATGATCGAATAATCCGGTGTAGGTAGCGAGGTTGGATCGCGGTGTGCGTCCGATCGGCTTCTGGTCGACCCGCACCAAACGCTTGATCGCATCCATCCCGCCGGTTATCTGGCCGCCGAGCGTCACCACCACCGCCCGCTCCAGTCCACTTCCTTCATCCTCGTCCGCGGGAATCTGGTGGCCGAGATGTCCGGCGACCAGTTCCACCAGCACCTGGCTCACCAGGCTGGACTTGCCCGAACCGGAAACGCCGGTCACCGACGTCATCACGCCGAGCGGAAAATCGACATCCAGCTTGTGGAGATTATTGCGGGTCACGCCGCCGAGGCTCAACCAGCCCTTCGGCGTTCGCGGTGAGCGATCGGGAAGCGCCTGCCCGCCGAAAAGATGTCGGCGGGTCTGCGATTCGTCTACCCGCTTAAGCCCTTCGGGCGGGCCGCTGTAAAGTATGCGGCCGCCTTGCTCGCCGGCCGCCGGACCGACATCGACGATCCAGTCAGCGTGATGGATTACATCGATCTCGTGTTCGACGACGAACAGCGAATTGCCTGATGCCTTCAAGCGGTCGAGCGCGCGCAGCAGCGCCTCTGTGTCCGCCGGATGCAGTCCCGCCGACGGTTCGTCGAGCACATACACGACACCGAAGAGATTCGAACGTACCTGGGTGGCAAGTCGGAGGCGCTGAAGCTCACCCGGCGATAACGTGGGCGTGCTTCGTTCCAGCGACAGATAGCCGAGGCCAAGGTCGAGCAGTACGGCGATCCGTTCCAGCAAATCCTCGGCAATCCGTTGCGCCACCAGCGCCTGTTCCGGATGCTCCTGCGCCATCTTCGTCAGTGCGGCCACCTTCCCCTGCGCATACGGCCGCAAAATGCCCTCCATGCGATTCAGAGGAAGTCTCGACATATCGGCGATATCCATGCCGGCAAAAGTCACCGACAGCGATTCGCGACGCAAGCGTTTGCCATGACATTGCGGGCATTCGCTGCTCACCATGTACTGCGACACGCGCTTCTTCATCGTGGCGCTCGGCGTGGTGGCAAAAGTCTCCATCACATACCGCCTGGCGCTGGAGAAATTGCCCTGGTAGCTAGGTGTTTCCTTGCGCTTGATCGCGCGTTTCACCTCGTCGGGCTCAAACCCGATATAGACCGGCACAACCGGCTGCTCGTCGGTGAAAAGGATCCAGTCACGTAATTTTTTGGGCAACTCGCGCCACGGACGGTCGATGTCATGACCGAGGGAAACCAGCATGTCGCGCAGGTTCTGGCCATGCCACGCAGGTGGCCACGCCGCGACAGCGCGTTCGCGTATGGTCAGCGAGTCATCCGGCACCATCGAGCGTTCCGTCACCTCGTAGACGCGGCCCAGTCCATGGCACTGCGGGCAGGCGCCCGCTGCGGTATTCGGCGAAAATGCCTCGGCGTCGAGATGCGGCTGGTTGCGTGGATATGTACCCGCACGCGAATAAAGCATCCGCAGCAGATTGGACAGCGTGGTGACACTGCCGACAGAGGAGCGAGTGGTCGGCGTACCGCGTTGCTGCTGGAGCGCCACCGCGGGTGGCAAACCATCAATGGAGTCGACTTCAGGCACACCTAGCTGATGAAACAGGCGCCGCGCATAGGGAGCGACCGATTCGAGATAGCGTCGCTGCGCCTCCGCGTACAGCGTGCCGAAAGCAAGCGACGATTTACCCGAGCCCGATACACCCGTAAAGACGACCAGCGCGTTGCGGGGGATGTCGAGGTCAACGTTTTTGAGGTTGTGTTCACGTGCTCCACGGACACGCACGAAACCATCGGCGGCTTCATTCGATGTGGGTGTGGACTTGCGAGTGTTGTTGTTTGGCATTGCCGCG
>JAQGMD010000011.1 GCA_028292565.1 Burkholderia sp.
CGCCGAAGGCGACCGCCTGGTGCAGGCGCATCATCAGCGCGTCGGCCAAGCCGCGCAGCAGCATTACCAGGCCCAGGATCATGTACATGATGCCGATTTTCTTGTGGTCGATACTGGTAATCCAGTCGCTCCACAGCGAGCCCCACATACGGTAACGCGTTACCGCAGCGAGGATCGCCAGGCCGCCGACGACCACCATGGCAAAGGTGAAGATCAGGATGGGCTCGTGAAATGGAATCGCATCCCAGCTCAGTCGTCCGAAGATGAGCTTCGTCAAATCAATATTGTCTAGCATGATTACTCTTAGTGGGAATGAGAGGGCGAGGCGGATACAGCGGCGCCGGTATGTGCACCGTGGTGCGCTCCGTGCGCGGATTCATGCGGCGCTTTTTCCGTTTTCTCGTCTTTCTGCAGTTCTTTATTCGAAATGGCAGTCCTGGTGCGATTGGCGTCGGCGTGCATGATCTCTTTCATGCATACCGTACCCTCCGCCACGCAACGGTTCACGATCGCGTCGTACATGTTCGGGGCTACCGCTCCGTAGCGGCGCACCGGTTCACGCTCGGTAGGCTCTTCAAGCGCCAGATAGTCGGCACGCTCCAGCGTTCCGCCGCCTGCTTTCGTTCTCTGCACCCAGCTGTCAAAGTCCGCGGCCGACACGCCGTGGTACTTGAAGCGCATGTGTGAGAACCCGGCGCCGCTGTAGTTCGCTGAAAAGCCTTCGTACTCGCCCGGCTTGTTGATGACAGCATTGAGCGTCGTCGACATACCCGGCATGGCGTAGATCTGGCCGGCCAGCGCAGGGATATAGAAGGAATTCATCACAGTAGATGCGGTCAGGCTGAAACGAACAGGCACGTCTACCGGAGTGACCAGTTCATTCACCGTGGCGATACCCTGCTCCGGATAAATGAACAGCCATTTCCAGTCGAGAGCGACCACCTGGACAACCAGCGGCTTGGTATCGGCAGAAATCGGCCGGTTGGCATCAAGGCGCTCCAGCGGCCGGTACGGGTCCAACTTGTGCGTACTGATCCAGGTGATGAGGCCCAGGACGATGATGATCAGCAGCGGAGCGCCCCAGATCAGCAGTTCGAGCTTGGTGGAATGATCCCAATCGGGTTCATATTTAGCCGTGGTATTGTTTTTCCTGTATCTCCATGCAAAGATGAAGACCAGGGCGATCACAGGGACAATGATCAGCAACATCAGGGCCGTGGAAATAATAACCAACTGTCCCTGCTGGGCGGCGATATCACCGGATGGGTTCAACACAACTGTGTTGCATCCGGCGAGCAGGGAGAATGGCAGTAAGAACAAGCCGCGACGAACTATCGGGGAAATCATGCGGTCATCAGGGGAAGTGGGCAAACATGCCACTGTAACTTTTATGACCCGCGTTGCCGATTGGACGTTTTGTCCTACCCTGTCCGCGGTACAGAACATAGAAGAGTAACTTTAAGTTTCAGGAGACAAGCTTATGGCATCAACATCAACCTATGAAGCAGGACTACCGGCCAGTGACGGCGCAGGCTCGATCGGCAATGACGCCCGCAATATCAACGCCAGGGATGGGCATATCTCGCCTGGCGACATCGCCGTCGGCGTCGTCATAGGCCGTGCGTCCGAATACTTCGACTTCTTTGTTTATGCCATCGCTTCGGTGCTGGTGTTCCCGTCGGTTTTCTTTCCCTTCGAGCGGCCACTGGAAGGGACGCTTTATTCATTCCTGATCTTTGCCTTCGCCTTTATCGCGCGGCCGTTCGGCACAGTCGCCTTCATGGCGATCCAGCGCCGGTTCAGCCGCGAGTTCAAGCTGACGGTCGCGCTCTTCCTGCTCGGCATATCTACCGCGGGTATCGCTTTCCTTCCGACCTACTCTCAACTCGGTTTCACATCGATCGTATTGCTCGCGCTGTTCCGCATCGGCCAGGGCATAGCGCTCGGCGGTTCGTGGGATGGCCTGCCCTCGCTGCTGGCGCTCAATGCACCGGCAAACCGACGAGGATGGTACGCGATGCTCGGCCAACTCGGCGCGCCAGTCGGCTTCATCATCGCTGCCGGGCTGTTTTCCTACCTGTTATTCAACCTGTCCAACGAAGACTTTCTGACTTGGGGCTGGCGCTACCCGTTCTATGTAGCGTTCGCCATCAACGTGGTCGCACTGTTCGCACGCTTGCGATTGGTGTCAACCAACGAATACTCGCGCTTGCTCGAAGAGCGGGAGTTGCAGCCGACCGATGTCGTCGAAATGACCCGGTCGCAAGGGCGCAACCTCCTCATCGGCGCGCTGGCCGCGTTGGCGAGCTACGCGCTGTTTCACATTGTGACCGTGTTCCCGCTGTCCTGGATCGCCTTATATTCACTCGAATCGATCAGCGAGTTCCTTGTCATTCAGATGATCGGTGCGGCGATCGCGGCAATCTGCATTGTTGCCTCCGGGGTGATCGCCGATCGTTTCGGCCGGCGTACTACGCTGGGCGTCCTGGCATGCCTCATTGCGGTGTTCAGCGGCTTTATCCCCATACTCATGAACGGCGGCGAGTTCGGGCACAACGTTTTCATTCTGGTGGGCTTTGGTTTGCTTGGATTGTCGTACGGCCAGGCGGCCGGCGCCGTCACCGCCAACTTCCCGGCGAAGTATCGCTATACCGGCGCGGCGTTGACTTCCGATTTAGCCTGGCTGGTTGGGGCGGGCTTTGCGCCCTTGGTGGCACTTGGGCTGTCCGCGCATTTTGGTTTGGCGTATGTCAGCCTTTACCTGCTCTCGGGCGCGGTGTGCTCGTTGGCTGCGCTGAGCGTTAATCGAGCATTGGAGATTCGTGATTAGCTAGTGTTTCGCCATACCTGAATATTCCTGTGCCGGTAGCGCCAAAACTGTCATCTCCGCGCAGGCGGGGATGACAATCGAAGATTTAGCCGTGACGCGAAACTAATTTGCGCCCGCCCCGCGCCGCGACCGAAACGGGACCTTGCCTCCTCATAGGCTGGAGAGGCGGCGTCAAGTCGGAGAATGTTCACAACAGGGACTTTCCCTGAGCGAGAACCTTTTCACAGATCTGCTTGGTGACTTGCTCATTCATGCCTCCGCCGCTCAAATCGAGCCGCTTGCCGCTGCTGCTGTTCAAAAGGCCTTTTGCGCCGTCTTTATAGCCGCTGTCTGAGGAGGGTGAGCCACCAGAGACCTTGCCCATAAGTTTATCCTTGACCGAAGACGCGCCTTCGCCGCCGAGATAATTATTACTGATGCAATACTGCAGTAAGCCAGCGACATTTCCGGTGCTGCCGGCGGTAAGGGACTGCGCCGACAGTCCGCTACCCATCTCCCCTATGCCTCCTCCGCCACCGGCCGATCCCGCACTTTCTCCTTTTTTGAGCAGGCCTTCCAGCTGCGCATGCGCAGTTGCAACGGGTAGCAGCAGCGCGGCAATCAAGGTACCCGCAACTACAGTACGATAGTTAAAAGCTCTCATACAAAATCGTCTTCGGCCAAGTCTATCTGCGCGGCGCGTGGGACGAGGGGTTCGTCGAACGGGAACGGCGCCGGCGCGGCTACGCTGTGTTTACTCGCCCATTTAGTGCCCCGATTTTCTCCCGGCCTCTCGCGTTCCGCCATTGGACCATGGTCCAATTTCCGCTACGCAACGGAGACAAGCCTTTCAAATGTTCCGAATCCCAGTTCGCACAATGTCAGACCTGCGCCTCATCATGAATTCTTTGGACAACATCAATACCGATGCCGTCGGAAATGGCGATCACCCCACGGCTCGTCGCGTATTGCCACTTCCATTGGTACCCCCAGAGCCTGGATGCGACGATACTCAGCGTCTACATCATCTACATCGACGGTGATCCACACCCCTTGCCCCTGGAACGGCGAGCGATAAATTTCCGCTTGGGATTCAAGATTTGGTTTCATGAAGCCCGGTTCCCTGTTACCTAACTGAAGCAATACGAACCAACTTACTTCGCCTTCGTAAACCACCACGCCATCTGGAAACGCCATGTATGTCAAATCGGCGTTGTCGAATCTCAACCGGTAATGGTTGACGAAATCCTGAAGCGGCAGTGAGATCGGAAGAGC
>JAQGMD010000033.1 GCA_028292565.1 Burkholderia sp.
GATTTCATCATCGTCATCAACGCAGGCAAACTGCGCGTGACCGGCAACAAGGCGCTGGACAAGACTTACTATCGCCACTCGACATACCCGGGCGGTATCTACGAAACGAATTTCCAGAAAATGCAACAGCGTTTTCCGGGGCGCGCGCTCGAGAAAGCGGTCAAGGGCATGTTGCCCAAGGGCCCGCTCGGTTACGCCATGATCAAGAAGCTCAAAGTGTATGCAGATGGCACACATCCGCACTCGGCCCAGCAACCTGAAGCACTCGAACTCTAAGGAACAGACATGATCGGTAACTACAATTACGGAACCGGCCGTCGCAAGAGTGCAGTGGCTCGCGTGTTCATCAAATCCGGCTCAGGCCAGATCGTCGTCAACGGCAAACCGGCCAACGAATATTTTTCGCGTGAGACCGGTCTGATGGTTATTCGTCAGCCCCTCGAACTGACCGACAATGTCGAACGCTTCGATATCATGGTCAACGTCAATGGCGGCGGTGAATCCGGACAGGCAGGCGCTGTGCGTCACGGCATCACCCGTGCACTGATCGATTACGATGCAAGCCTGAAGCCGGCACTGGCCAAAGCGGGCTTTGTCACTCGTGACGCTCGTGAAGTCGAACGTAAGAAAGTCGGCTTGCGCAAAGCACGTCGCGCGAAACAGTTCTCCAAGCGCTAGGACCTACGCGACAGCGTGCGTTTTCTGCACATCGAAAAGCCGCCAGGTTCGCACCTGGCGGCTTTTTGCATTTGGTTACTCGCAAGGCTTATGCGCGTTCAGTCTTGATGAGTGCCCGTTAAAGTTAAAATGTGATGCATCGTTTTCAGCAAGGAAAAGACATGATCAAAGTCGGTATCGTCGGCGGCACTGGTTATACAGGCGTCGAATTGTTGCGTTTGTTGGCAGCTCATCCCCATGTACAGTTGACCGCCATCACTTCGCGGAAGGAAGACGGCATGCCCGTCGCGGATATGTTTCCATCGTTGCGCGGTGTTGTCGATCTCGCTTTCTCGTCCCCGGAAAAAGCCAGGTTGACCGAATGCGATGTGGTGTTTTTTGCTACTCCGCACGGCGTTGCGATGGCACAGGCCAGGGAATTGCTCGCAGCCGGCGTCAAGGTGATCGACCTCGCAGCCGATTTTCGACTGAAGGATACGGCCGCCTTTGAAAAATGGTACGGCATGCCGCACTCTTGCCCGGACCTTCTGGAAGAAGCCGTGTACGGACTGCCCGAAGTCAATCGCGAAGCGATCAAAAAGGCGCGCCTGATTGGTTTGCCGGGTTGCTATCCGACGACGATGCAATTGGGTTACGCGCCGTTGCTGGCTCAAGGCAAGCCGCTGGTTAACGAAGGCACGCTGATCGCCGACTGCAAATCCGGCGTGTCCGGCGCGGGACGCAAAGCTGAGGTGAGTACGTTGTTGGCCGAGGCCGCCGACAATTTCAAAGCCTACAGCGTAAAGGGACATCGCCACTTGCCCGAAACGACGCAGGGTCTGCAGGCGATTGCAGGTCGTCAGGTGGGCTTGACGTTCGTTCCACATCTGGTGCCGATGATCCGGGGTATCCATTCGACCCTCTATGCGACGATATTGCCGGAGGCGCGCGATACCGATTTCCAGGCGTTGTACGAGAACCACTACAAGGGTGAAACGTTTGTTGACGTCATGCCGCCCGGCAGTCATCCGGAAACGCGTTCGGTACGTGCGTCGAACAAACTGCGGATCGCCGTACACCGTCCGGGAAACGGGGACCTGCTGGTCATCCTCGTGGTGGAAGACAACCTCGTGAAGGGCGCGGCAGGGCAGGGCGTGCAGTGCATGAACATTATGTTCGGGCTTGAAGAATCCGCTGGATTAATGCACATTCCAGTATTGCCTTAAGTTACTGTCCGAGTATCCGATAACTGCTCATGGCACATCCCGCACCCATGTTCAATTCCATGAAGCTGAGACTCTGGTTTCGGCGCCTTTCGATTTCCTCGCCGAGAATGGCCGTCAGGACGCAATTGCCTTGGCCGATGCGACTGTTGTTCGTCGCTGCGGTCCTTGGCTTGGCCGGCGCAACGGCAATGTGGACATTTGACATGGGACGCGGCTTGCCCGGTGCTCCCCTGGACTCGTCGAGAGATGAGCTGGATAAGTACAAGGAACAGGTCGAGAAGCTCAGCAGTGAGCGCGACCAATATTCCACGACGGCCAATTCGGCCGAGAGTCAGCTCAACATCGAGCGCTCGGCGCAGAAACAGATCGCCGCGCAGGTGAAGGCGCTTGAAGTTGAAAACATCAGACTTAAGGAAGATCTTGCGTTTTTTGAAAGTCTTCTACCTACGGCGACCGGCCCGCTGGGGATTTCCATCCGCCGGCTGAAAATTGATCAGGTCGCGCCGGGCCAATTGCGCTATCGATTGTTGATCATGCAAGGTGGAAATGGAGACCGTATGTTTCAAGGCACATTGCAGCTGGCTGTATCGGTTGTTCAAGGCGGCAATAATGCTATGATGATTTTCCCAGAGGCAAATTCGAACGAGCACGACAAATTCAAATTGGGCTTCAAGCATTACCAGCGGTTGGAGGGCGTGTTGACCCTTCCGGAAGGAGCGTTGGTCAAGACGGTCCAGGCGCGTGTGCTCGAAAAGGGGCAAGTACGGGTGCAACAATCCGCGAATCTGTAAAGGAGTGAGCCAACATGTTAGGCCGCAAAACCAAAAGTACGATCGATAGCCTGATTGGCATATCTACCCGCATCGAAGGAAATGTACATTTCAAGGGCGGCCTTCGTATCGACGGCCATGTCAAAGGCAACGTAACCGCCGACGCCGATGAGGACAGCATGCTGGTCATTTCCGAGCATGCAAAAGTCGAAGGTGAAGTGCGGGTAGCGCATCTCGTCGTGAACGGCGAAATTGTCGGGCCGGTTCATTCCACCGAACTGCTTGAATTACAGCCAAAAGCCCGCATAACAGGTGATGTACATTACAAAGCACTTGAAATGCACGGCGGCGCGTTGGTATCGGGCAAATTAGCACATGATCAACTTGGTGAGCCGGTGCTAAAGCTGGCCTTGTCTAATACGTGACGAGCGCTAAAGGTCTATAATTGAGTCATTGTTGTTTGCTCCCAGGAGTCCGAAATGAATGCTGTTACCGAAACGCTCGACCCGATCCTCTTCTCCGATAGCGCTGCGTCGAAAGTAGCTCAACTGATTGAGGAAGAGGGTAATCCCGACCTGAAACTGCGTGTATTCGTGCAGGGCGGGGGATGTTCCGGTTTCCAGTACGGTTTTACCTTTGACGAAATCACCAATGAAGATGATTTCACCATGGCCAAGAACGGGGTTCAACTGTTGATCGATTCGATGAGCTACCAGTACCTGCTCGGTGCCGAGATCGATTACAAGGATGATCTCGAAGGTGCACAATTCGTGATTAAGAATCCGAATGCAACTACCACTTGCGGCTGCGGGTCTTCCTTCTCCGTCTAACCGTCAACATTCCTCAAAAAAGCGCAGACATCCTGCGCTTTTTTTATTTCCGCTAATCAACCGCATACGATATTCCCTGAGCAGGATTTCCTACCGAATACCGTGGGAGGGTTGTAATGCGTCTATGTTGCCGATATGGGGTTTCGCTGACGTTGCTATTGACGTTAATCGCAGGATCTAAGGCGCCAGTGGCACAAACGCTGGGTGCGGAGACGCCAGGGCGGTGATGGATAACTGTGCGGCCAATACGGCGGCAGAACGCACAAGGCCCCTGGTCAATGAGGCCAAATCCGTCTATTTCGTTAATTTGCGTGATGGTGACAAGGTCACTTCGCCGTTTCGTATTGCCTTCGGATTGATTGGCATGGACGTGGCCCACGCAGGTGTCAAGATCGCCAATACCGGGCATCACCATCTGCTGATCGACGAGAAGCTCTCCAATGAAATGATGCTGCAGGCGATCCCGTTCACCGAAAAATACCGGCATTACAGCAAAGGCGAAACCGAAGCCACGCTTGAACTGCCGGTCGGAAAACACTCGCTGCGCTTGCTTTTCGCCGATGCCGACCACAAGCCTTAGTACGTGTCGAGCAAGGAAATAACAATCGAGGTCGTCACGAGGAACGCGTTCAGCAAGCAGTAGGCGGGCCCTTACGGCCAGTCAGCCGGGGTATAACGCGCCGAGGACGCGCAAGTCTTTCGCTCCCGTGACCGCGGGAAGATTGCCGTGGCTGCGTTCCATATGGCGACGTGCAAGCCATGCGAAGGCAAGCGCCTCGACATGGTTGGGTGAAATGCCCAGCGCGTCGGTGGACTGTACGGTCGCCTGGTGCCCGCGATCGGCGAGCGCATCCTGCAATTTGCCCATCAGGTGTGTGTTATATGCGCCGCCGCCGCAAACGTAGACGGCGTCGGCCCCTCGCGCATGCGCGGCAATTGCATCCGCCAGCGTAGTTGCAGTGAATGTTGCGAGCGTCGCCTGCACGTCGACCGGCGTGGCATTCGGGAACAGTGCCAGCTTGCCGGCAAGCCAGGTCGAATGAAACAAGTCGCGGCCAGTGCTCTTCGGCGGAGGCAGCTTGAAAAAAGGCTCATCCAGCAATTCGTTGAGCAGCGCCGGAATAATTTTTCCGCTCCCGGCCCAGGCGCCGTCCGCATCGTACGCGTACCCAAGGTGCTGCGCGATCCATGCATCCATCAGGACGTTACCGGGGCCAGTGTCGAAGCCGGTCACCTTTTCGCCATTTTCCAATACGCTGATATTGCCAATGCCACCGATGTTCACAACGACGCGGATTTCACCTGGCTTGGCAAAAACCGCCTGATGAAAAGCCGGCACCAGTGGCGCCCCCTGGCCTCCCGCCGCGATGTCGCGGCTGCGGAAGTCGGCGATTACATCTATGCCGGTCAGCTCCGCCAGCAGCGCAGGGTTGTTGGTTTGCCGGGTATACCCTGATTCAGGCCGATGGCGGATGGTCTGTCCGTGCGCACCGATCGCCGCCACCGCTCCATGCTCGAGATTCGACTGTACCAACAACTGCGCAACGCAGTCCGCATAGTGCTGCGCCAGTTCGTTGGCCGCCATTGCCTCCCGATGAATTTCGTTGTCGCCCGGCGCCTGCAAGGCCATCAGGTCAATACGCAAGGAAGCCGGGAAGGGGACGTAAGCGGTTGCTAGCGTCCGGATGGCGGTGGCAGCGCCATCTGCCGCAAATGAGGCGAGCACGCCGTCGACGCCGTCCAGGCTGGTGCCGGACATCAGGCCGATAAAGAGGGAGGGATTTGCTGTTGGCATAAAAAAACCGTTCGAGGGTGCGCTGATTTTACAGGCCCTGGAACGGTTTCGGCGCAGCTTCGCCTGCAATTGCTGCAGGCGACAAGTCGATTTATCTGGATGCCATCTTGATGTTGGCGTCCTGCGGATTCAGTAGCGTGAATCGATGGCGCATGTCCTCCGCCACGCCGCGGAAGCGCTGCAGCTCAGTGCCTGCCAGCGGCAGGGCATTCGGCACGTCGACCGACATCGGGTCACGTGGCTGATTGCTTACACGGAACTCATAGTGCAGATGCGGACCGGTGGACCAACCGGTACTGCCTACATACCCGATGACTTCACCCTGGCTGACCTTCGCGCCTTTTTTCATGCCGCTGGCGAAGCGGCTCATGTGCGCGTAAAGGGTGGAATAATTGTTCCAGTGCTTGATTTCGACCACATTGCCGTAACCCCCCTGGCCACCAATGAAATCAATCACGCCGTCGCCTGCGGCGCGAATCGGCGTGCCGGTCGGTGCCGCAAAGTCGACGCCCTGATGTTTGCGCCACTGTCCTGAGACTGGATGCACACGCATCGAGAAGCCGGAAGAAACCCGGGAAAACTCGAGCGGGGATTTCAAGAAAGCCTTCTTCAGCGATTTGCCGTCGAAGGAGTAATAGCCGCCACCTTTGCCGCCCGGTTCGTCGAACCATACCGACTGGTGAGTCGCGCCGCCGTTGACGAATTCGCCAGCCAGTACGCGGCCTGCCCGAACGAATTCGCCGTTTTGCCAGTAGGTTTCATAAACGACATTGAAACGGTCGCCGCGCCTTAAGTCGGATGCGAAATCAATACTGGTGGAGAACATGTCGACGATCTGCTTCGCGACGCCGTCCGGAATTTGCGCCGCGTCCGTCGCCGCAAACAGTGACGACCTGATCTCGCCGGAATGCATTTCGACCCGCTTTTCCATTTTTGCGGACGATTCCACCGCGATGAAACCGTCGCCGTCGCGACTGATCACAATGGTCTTGACTGGATTGCCGGTGTTATCGTTGATGGTCGTCGACAGGCGCTGTAATTCACCGTCTTCGGTGGTCTGCGCCTGAACTTGCCGGCCGGCCTTCAATTGCAGCACGTTGTACGCGATAGGGTCGGACTTGATAAAGGCGGCGACGGCTTCGTCATCAACGCCGAGACGGGCAAGCATGGTCGCCAACGTATCTCCAGACCGGACTCTCTCTTCGCGGAAGAAAACCTGTTCGCTTTCTTCGAGCTGGGAGATTTGATTGGAGAGGCTGGGGATGCTGAGCTCTTCGGTGATTGACCTGACCGGCAGGTCGGCGGCATCGGGCGCCATAGGCGCGACTCCGGCGGCACCGAATGCGCAGACTGCCAGGAACAATGCCGAAGCTGTTCCGACGCGCGCAGTGCGCGTCGAACCAAAGAGCAGCTTGCCGCCCGAGACGATACTCAGGAATTTAGAAATAGGAAGCATGCAATAAGTTAAAATTTGCTGTTTCGGTCGAAACGCTTGTGAAATTCATTCCTGTGCGAGCCGGTCTTGATTTTTTACGTGAGCGCCGCGGGAACGATGCGGCTACACTGGACGCCCGACAGAGGGTCTTTTCGGCACTGATTCACAAGCCCCGATTTTCTTGCTCGCTATACAACGTTGATATACAGCAAGGTTGAAAGAGAGCAGCGATTATACCAAACGGATGGTACGGACTTTTTCAAATTCGCACCTTAATTTTTGTCATCAAATGTAATTTTTGTCACGACAATGGACGATTCCCAGCAATTGCAAAATAACAATACTGCGCCGGCAGCGCCCCCTTTATCCGACACGGTCCGCGAAGCTTTGGCCATCACCAAGCGCGGCGTCGACGAGCTCCTGATTGAGACCGAGTTTACGCAAAAGCTGGCACGCGCAGAGCAGACAGGCAAGCCTCTGCGCATCAAGCTCGGCCTTGATCCGACGGCGCCCGACCTGCATCTCGGCCACACGGTTGTGCTGAACAAAATGCGCCAGCTGCAGGACCTCGGCCACTCGGTCATCTTTTTGATCGGCGACTTTACGTCGATGATCGGCGATCCTTCGGGACGCAACATCACCCGTCCGCCGCTCACTCGCGAGCAGATCGAAGAAAACGCCAAGACTTACTTCGCACAGGCAAGCCTGGTGCTCGACCCGGCCAAGACCGAAATCCGCTACAACTCTGAATGGTG
>JAQGMD010000036.1 GCA_028292565.1 Burkholderia sp.
GCTGCAATGCCGGGCTATGGTCCATCTTCGGATTGTCGAATTTCGGGATCGGTGACGGCCGCATCAGGTAACGTCCGTTCACGATGACCGGATAATCGTAGGAAGTCTCGATCCGACCGAGACGGGCAATATCCTCATACAGTTTGACGCTCATCAGGCCGTAGTCGGCCATCGCATGCAGCTTGCGAGTCTGCTCCTCGCGCGGTTCGAGCCAGCGCAGGGGTTCCGGAATCGGCACCTGGTAGACGATGGCTTGGCCGGATTTCAGCGGCGTTTCCGGAATGCGGTGACGGGTCTGGATCAGCGTTGCTTCGACGGTTTTTTCCGTGGTCGCCACGCCGGTCGTGCGCCGGAAGAAACGACGGATATTGACTGCGTTGGTGGTGTCGTCGGAACCCTGGTCGATCACCTTCAATACATCGTCCTGCCCGATCATGGCTGCGGTGACCTGGATGCCGCCGGTGCCCCAGCCGTAAGGCAGCGGCATCTCGCGCCCGCCGAACGGCACCTGGTAGCCGGGGATTGCGACTGCCTTCAGGAGGGCGCGTCGGATCATGCGCTTGGTCTGTTCGTCGAGATAGGCAAAGTTGTAGCCCGCTTCCGGCTGAGCGGCAGCACTATCGTTCACGCTAGAAATGGCATGCATCATGCGGCCTTCGATTCAGATAAGGTTTCCTGCGGTGTTTCAGCCTGCTTGTGCAATGTGCGAATCAGGTTCAGCTCCGATTGGAAATCGACGTAGTGCGGAAGTTTTAAATGCTGGACGAAGCCGGAAGCTTCGACATTGTCGGAGTGGTACAGGACAAACTCGGCCATTTGCGCGGGTGAGCTGATTTCCTCGTCCAGCTCTTGTGCGCGCAACGCGCGGTCCACCAGGGCCATCGCCATCGCCTTGCGTTCGCCATGGCCGAACGTGAGCCCGTAGCCGCGCGTGAATCGCGCCGGCTCGGTGTGAGAGCCGGCGAACTGATTCACCATCTGGCACTCGGTGAGTTCGATGTCGCCGATATCGATGGCAAAACCCAGCTCTTCCGGGACGACTTCCACAGCCACTTTTCCATACCGGATTTCGCCGGCGAAGGGATGATTGTTGGCGTAGCCGCGTTGCGTCGAGTAGCCGAGTGCGAGCAGGAATCCTTCATCGCCGCGGGCCAGGTTCTGCAAACGAGCTTCTCGCTCCGCAGGGAATTGCAGTGGCTCGCGCGTCAGGTCGCTCGGCGCCGGATCGCCATGCGGCGGCATCTCGGTTTCGATCAGGCCTTCCGCATTCAGGAAGTCGAGCACGCGCGGCATGCTTTGCGGTGCGCTGGATTTCGCTTCCGCAGCGGCATCAGTGCCCAGCACGCTTTCCTCCGCGGCCAGGGAAAAGTCGAGCAGGCGCTGCGTGTAGTCATATGTCGCCCCGAGAATCTGGCCTCCCGGCAGGTCCTTGAATGTCGCCGAGATTCGGCGCTCGATGACCATGTGTGCGGTATCGACCGGCACAGTGGAAAGCAGGCGCGGTAACGTAGTGCGATAAGCGCGCAGCAGAAAAATAGCTTCCACCAGATCGCCGCTGGCTTGTTTGATGGCGAGCGCGGCCAGATCGCGGTCGTAGAGCGACCCTTCGCTCATCACCCGCGCTACCGCAAGCGGCATTTGTTCCCGGATCTGCACAACGGACAGCTCCGGCACGGCTGTGTCGCCGCGCCGTGTTCGCGCCAGCGCCCGGTACGATTCTTCGATGGCCTTTTCGCCGCCTTTGACTGCTACATACATGGTGATTGCTCCGCCGGAAAATAGTTTGCTATTGGATAGTGCTGCAGGGTGCGTCTCACGCGCCGATTCAACCCGTATGGCCGATAGCGTCGGCGTGCCGGGAACGATCGGTGCGTGAGACGCACCCTATGGCCTGCCTATACTTGTGGTACGTGGCAAGCCGACGATCTCGTTGCCGCAGCAGAACACAATGTCCACCCCCAGCGGAAACGCTGCCGTTTGTTCCCGCCATTGGGCGTCGAAGTTGTGCGGCAGGCCGCCTATGCGCATGGTGCGCTCATGTTCGATGCCAGGACCGGACATCACACGCGCCCGACCCTCAGTCAGCGTAGGCACCTGAATCCACAAGGTGGCGGAGCGGTCCGGATATTCCATCGTGCCTTGGGCAAAGTGGTCGAGCTGAAGGTCGGTGGGATGAACGATGATCGCGAATGCCGCCGCCTCCGGATTTACGGTCAACGGAGAGCCGCAATGAAAGCGCAAATAGGATCCAACCGCACGCGTGTGAGCGAGCTCATCGCACCAGACCGGCGTTTCGAGATCGAGCATGGCGAGACACAAGGCCGTCGTGGCAGGATCGAGCGGCGCCGGTCCCGCGATCGCGACCGGCAGCGTTTGCGGCAGTCCGGGCTCGGACAGTGCCGTCAGAACGCAGCGAAAAGTCGCTTGCGCTGCATGGACGCTGTCGGTCCATGCGGGCAACAATGTATCGTCTGTCACTGCATTCATGCGTCTTCTCCTCTTACCATGGTCATGAACTCCACTTTCGTTGCTTGCGCCTGTGCGTGCGTCCGCTCCAGTTTTTTTGCTAGCGCACGCTCAATCGGCTGCAGCACGATCGCTCGCACTTTTTCGGACGCTTGCGTTTGCATCAGCGCATCGAAGACGGCAGCCAATTCGGCATGGCGCGGATTGCGCCCTGCCACATAGGCCACGCCCATCACGCCGCCGCCGAGGCGAACCGCGCAGCGTGTCACCGACATCTCGCCGAGATTGAACTGACTGCCGGTTCCTCCGGTACGGGCACGTACCATCGCAAGTCCGGTTTCAGGGCGACGCAGCCATTCGTATTGAGGTAGTTCGCCGTATTGGGTCACGGCGTCGGATAAAGTGGCTGCAGGGGCTTTCGCGAGTAGCGATATCCAGTTGGCGCGGTCGCGTGACCCTCCCGCCGCGGGTGTGGGATTATGATTTTTCATGGCATCGATTGGACCACATGAAAATGAAATCTCGATGACATCTGATGCCGTGCATCCATGTCAATAAACGGTCACAATCGTCCACTAGGATGGCGCCTCTCACTACTCGCCTCTCTTTACACAACGCATGATGCGCTACGCCCTTTATTTCACACCCGCCCCGGATTCTTCCTGGTGGCAAGCCGGTTGCCGGTGGCTTGGACGCGATCCCGCAACCGGCGCCGAGCTGCCGCAACCCACAGTCGCCGGCGTGCCGCCGTTGATGTTGAAAAAACTTACGTCAGATGCCCGGCGCTATGGATTCCATGCGACGCTCAAGGCGCCTTTCAGGTTGATGGACGGATATTCCGAATCGCATCTCGTTGCGATGGCGGAAGCATTCACCGCAATACAGCGGCCTATCGCGCTCGACGATATGCGCGTACGACCGCTGGGAAATTTTCTTGCACTGCGACCGACCGGCCCGATGGAAGAAATCACCGCACTCGCGGCACGCTGCGTCAGTTACTTCGACAACCTGCGCGCGCCGCAGAGTCCCGCTGAACTGGCGAAGCGCCGTAACGCCGGAATGACTGCGCGCCAGGAGTCTTTGATGCAGCGTTGGGGCTACCCCTATACCGAGGAAGAATTCCGTTTTCACATGACCCTGACCGACTCGCTTGCTGATATCGGCGAGCACGAAGCCCATGCGTTGCGCAAGGCTGCTGAGGAATTATTCGGAAAAGCTGAGCCGTTGGTGATAGACGGAGTGACGATCTTTCGCGAGGAACAACCCGGTTCGCCCTTCTCCCTGTGGCGCCGCTTTCCTTTTAATGGCCGCGCAAGTGTCTCTTCTATGCCTGTGGGCGGGCGTCTGTTCTTCTTTGTCGGACCTTCAGGCGCAGGCAAGGACACGCTGTTGCAGTGGGTTCGGGAACGGATGCCTTCGGATGCCGACACGGTATTCGCGCGCAGGACGATTACACGTCCCGCGCACTCGAGCGAAGCGCATGATCCAGCCGACCAGGACACCTTTTCGCAACTGGCAGCGGCCGGGTATTTCTCGATGATGTGGCAGGCCAATGAACTGTGCTACGGCATTCCGCGGGGGATCGAAGCTGACCTGAAGGCGGGACGCGATGTAGTGGTCAACGGTTCGCGCGAGTTTGTGCCGCGGCTGCGGGAGTTGTTTCCGCAGGCACGGGTGATCTGGGTAGAGGCGGATACCGGGCAGATCCGGCAAAGGATAGAAAGCCGCAAGCGGGAAACCGGGGCCGCATTATTGACGCGGCTGGATCGGGTTACGCAGTTCAAGCCTACGGAAGAAATGATCCGGCTTGATAACAGCGGGCCGTTGGAAGTGGCGGGCCAGAGATTGCTGGAGATACTCGGCGGTCGGTAGCCGGTAGCGCGTGGGCAGGGACTGCCCACGCGACGGGCCTACCGGTCTATGTTATAGCGGAATGCTGAAACTGATGCCGTGCTGGCGAAAGCCGAGGTCCTCGTAGAATCGGTGCGCATCAACCCGCTTCGGGTTGGATGACAGCGTCATCTTGTAGCATCCGGCTGCTGTTGCGATATTCAACGCTTGTTTGATCATCGCGCCGCCGATCCCCTGCCCGCGCACTGAATGGGTGACTACGACGGCGTCGAGCATGGCCTGACGCGCGCCCTGGTGGGACGGGCTTGAAAATATCATCAGGGTGAAGGTGCCTACGGGTGCGCCGGCATCGTCGAGCGCGAGGTAGGCTCGGAAATCGGGATATGCTGCCATGCCCGCCATGGTCTTGCGCATCTGATCCACGTCCATGCGCGGCTCCGGTTTATCGTCCATCCCGGCCATCAATGCGGCCAGCGTTTCCGCATCGGAGAGGATCGCTTCGCGCACGGTAATTTCGGTAGTGTTCATACAGCCTCCGTAGGTGAGGAACCAATCCAGCGTTTCGGTATATGCGAAAGTCTTTCGTCGTGCAAAGGGCGGAATGTTGGGATTGGCGCGCGCCGCGGATCCCAACCTGCTTCCTCCCCTCAGCCCGGGAGCGGGAGAGGGGAGCAGCCATCAATCCGCCTTCGCCCCCGAATCCTTTACCACCTTCGTCCACTTCGCAATCTCACCACGCTGATAAGCAACCA
>JAQGMD010000053.1 GCA_028292565.1 Burkholderia sp.
AAGTTATGCCTGATGACCATAGCGAGTCGGTCCCACCCCTTCCCATCCCGAACAGGACCGTGAAACGACTTCGCGCCGATGATAGTGCTGCAACCAGTGTGAAAGTAGGTCATCGTCAGGCTTGTTACAAGCAAAGCCCCCGACAGCAATGTCGAGGGCTTTTTGCGTTCGTGCCGCGGAGGGAACAGAAGCGCCAGGCCGACGCTAGACCGACCCAATCATTGGCTGACCCGAAACTCAATGCGTCGATTGCGCTTGCGCCCCTCATCCGTAGAGTTCGATACGATCGGTTGGTCGGGCCCCATTCCGCTGGTACCGACTAGTTCAGTCGCAATTCCTTTCGCAACCAGATAGGTTTTGACCGAATCCGCGCGGGCGCGGGACAAGGCAAGGTTGCGTGCCGGCGCACCGAGGTTGTCAGTGTGGCCGATCACTTCCACTTTTTTGAAGCTTATTTTTTTCAGCGCGTCGGCCATCTCGTCGAGTATCAACTTGCCGGATTCGGTCAGCAAGGCGCTTCCGCTTTCAAATTCAATGATTCGGTTGGCGAGTGTCTGGTCGATCACAACCTGGCCAGATCCGGAGACCCGGAGGCCGTTTTTGATGACATAGGTCGTGTTGAGCGCGTTGGCAAAATCGCTGGCGACCGTTTGCCGGATCGCTTCGTTTTTGACTTCGCCGCGCATGGCGATGTTCGTACCTTCCACCACGATTTGTCCCTTGCTAATTGATTTCAGGTGCGGATTCATCAGCTTCGTGACATGCGTCGACCAGTTCGGAGGGGCAAGCACGCCGCCTACCGTGATTTGGTCGACAACCTGGTTGGTTCCATACAACTGTTGCAGTTTCCCGAGCAAGGCTGCCTTGGTCGTCTCGTCGGGTACCGCGCCGGAGATGACGACACGGCCAGGCGGTGTCTGGTCTTGTGCACTCACCAGCGACGCCGCGAGCAGCAGGCTTAATGCGGGAAGGACGTACAAGGTTTTCGGGCGTGTCATATGGGGTCCTATTAAGAATGGGCAGGTTAAGCATTGATGTAGGCGCGTCCACCTGCTTACCCCGTGTAGCCCTGACGGAAAGTTTCTACAAGCTGGCGCAGGGAAAGTTCGTTATGTTCCAGATAGCTCGACAGCTTTAGTGTCGAATCGCGCAGCGCATGTTCTTCTACCCATGTAGCCTGGCTGATGTCGATTAAATGCTCGCCAGCGGCCTGCTCGTCGAACAAGGCGCGGAATATCGCAGGGGTGACGCCGTTAAAGGTGACGATGAGTTTCGGGCTGCCAGTATGGACACACGAGAAAACGCTCAATTCGAATTCCGCTCGGGTCAGGAACCCGCAAATCAGGTCGAGCCATAACGCTTTGACGAGGGCTACGCGCGTCGGATCGGCGGGGAGTGGCAGCGCAAGTCCTTTATGCGGTGGCGTGGCGTAGTTCGTCAGAATCGGCTGCAGCAGGTAACCGATTGCAAGAACGATTTGCCGTAGTGTGGCCTGTCCGGGTCCCAGTGCCAACGCGTTGGCCAATCCTTTTATCGTCGTATTGAGGAGAAAATGGTGGTAGCTGCCGGCGAACTTCATATAGTCCACCTCCGCCTCAAGTTGAACCGTTCCGAGCGTGACAAGGGTGTCGGTCGCGTCGTGGGTCTTGGCTGCATGGTGAATCAGTGCACGCTGATGGTTCACATGCCTTTCCAGCACGAGCGGACTCAGCGCCAGGAATCCGAGCGAGTCATCGATTTCAAACACGGTTGCTGCGATAAAGGGAAA
Source organism: Burkholderia sp. (assembly GCA_028292565.1). The sequence continues at coordinate 1,769 of JAQGMD010000053.1, forward strand.
GCGGCGCGACGAGGCGTCTCTGCTCGGTATCAGCGACCCGCTCATGGTGTTTTTCTTATGGGTCGAGATGAACAGGAAGTCGATCGATCCGGTGCCGTCGTAGTAGGTCTTCCAACCGGGTTCGGCAATCAGCATTTCCATGCCTTGCGCGACCCAGTTGTCGATCAGCGCGATAACTCTCGTACCGGAAACGCTTTTGACAAAATCTCCACGGGACGAGATCTTTCCGAAGTAGATAGAACTCGGGTTGCGTAATCGCATTGCATTGTGTGTGCTCATGGTCCGAATTTACGATGTTGGTTGTTGTTGGCGTTCAGCTGGTCATGCCGGCTACCGCAGCCGGAAGCTTCAAGCCCCGCAATCCGTTTTCCGTCGCGCCCCCGCCCGAAGGGGTGTTACCTGAGCGGGAATCGCTGATGAGACGGAAATTGACACTCACCCTGACTCCGCCGCCGGTCCAGGTCATCATGAAAAGGCCGTTGTCCAGCTTTTTCCGGTCGGCGGAGTTCACTAGTTTTTCCAGGCCAAACTGCCCGGGAAAATTGACGATTTCCACAGTGCGGCCGTCCGACGTCACGCCGCTGATCTTTGCCCCCGGTTGCCCCTGCGAGGAAGGCCAGGTGAAGCTGCTCCACTCCTGCTGTCCGTTTCGGTACCTCATGCTTTGGCCGTCCAGTTCGACGGTATATTCGGTAAGGCCGGGCGTCGGAATGGGTTGCATCTGAAAATTGGTTTGCGGCTGGCTGTTAATGCCACCGCCGGTCGAAGCCGGAGCGGCTCCTCCTGGCGCTGCGACAAACTGCGAAAGATTGTTTGCGAATGCGGGGTTCAATCGCACTCCCATGTCAGCCCACGTGCGAGCCGACAGTGAGTCGCCGCGACGGACTACGAGCGGTCCCATCGCGGTCTGGACGAATTTCGAGATCGATCCGTCCGGGCCGAAGAACTGTGCGATCTCCGCGGACGTCGCTTCGACCCGCGATTCGGCAGTGAACGGGTATTTTGCGCCGAGCGATCTGCCGAACGGTTCGAACACCTGGGCCGTCCACGTGCGGTTCAATTCCTGTTCGGCCGGGGCGACGATCACCGAGAATGCCTGCATCAACGGCCGCACCAGCAGCGGGCGGATGGTGGCGCGTTCGGCGTCTGGCATTCCGGTCAACATGTTCTCGTCGACGTATTTCAGCGCGTCCGCAAGTTCTGAATTGCTACCATCCAGTGTGGATTGCATCAGTTGTCGGCTCGCCGGTCCGACGTCGCCGGAATTCTTGATTTGATTGAAGCGTGTACGCACCCTGGAAAGCTGTGCAAGATAGCCGTTCATGAGTGATGCGTTCTTGGTTTCGCCGCGGATGACCACCAGGTTTGCGATAGCCGAAAATTCCTTTCCTATCGTTCCCCACTGCAGATTTCCGCCTTTGGCGGAGTTCATGTTGAGGTTGACGTTTACCTGCGCGGGTGCCTGGCGCAATATGGTTTCCCTGAACCAGTCCAGGATGCCGCGCCTGGCGTTTTGCAGTCCCTGGTCCACCAGGGACGGGTTGTCCCAGGAAGTTTCCTTATAGAGTGTCTGGGCCAGGCTATTGAGCGGGGACGAGACCGGGTCGCCCAGGCGGTTCATGCCGGCCACAGCTTTTTCGAATGTACCGAACTCGGGAATGGTGACGCCTTGCATGAATTTTTTCCATTCGCTGATGTACTCGGTCTTGTACATCCGTACCAGTTCTTTCTGGATCTGTTCGGGGCGTCCCTCCAGTGAAAGATCATTGCGCTCGCTGGTTTTGAGCACCCAGTCGGCGCTCTGCAATTCCCTGGTGCTGGCGTCCTTGATCGCGCCTTCCACAAACTGTTCCCATGCCTCCCGGGTAAAGGTGCCGGGGATCGCGTAGCTGCCCGCGATGATTTCGCGGTTTTGTTCGCCCACCACGCCGGCGACCGTCATTGCCGGGAAACGCGTCGATGCGCGCATCTTGATTTCGCTGTAGACGCGTTCGCGCGCGGGCGTGCCTTTTACTGCCACGCGCAGGGTTTCTCGTGCCTGGTCGACCAGCGCGAGTTTGTTTTCCACTATCGGGAAATCAGGTTCCCTGGCTTGGGCCAGATAAAAGGTGATTAATTTTTCCGCACTGCGAATCACCTGTTCACGCGATGCGTTTCCGCGGTTGGTTTCCAGCCAGCCCCGCCAGAAGCGGGTGATTTGATCGCTCAGATGGCCGGTATCGATGCGATCGCGGTTGGCCATCATCAAATAGGTTTTCAGCGCGTTATAGGCATCCTCGGGACTGCTCGCGGACACCTCCTTGTAGGGAGATTCGGCGGTCCGCGTGGCTGACTTGTCCGGCGCGGTGCCCGGAGACGCGCGCGCGGCTGCTTGCAGTTTTCCGGCATTCGCATTGACTTCGGAAAGGAAGGTTTCCAGATTTGCGGCAACCGGCACCAGCATGACTTGTTGCAGGCCTCTAAAGTATTCGGAACGGAGCTTGTTTTCGACGCGCTCGCCCTGGTAGAGTCCTAGCCCGAGCGAGAAAGGCCTGTCGGCACGATAGCGCTGCAACTGCTCGAGCCGATCCTGCAATATGCCCAAAGCCTCCAGCCGCGAAACCAGGTCGATTCTGGTTTCCTGTACCTTGACCGCTTTATCGAGATCAGCCTGGATATTGGCGACATACTGGCGGTTCGTCACGAACGACCAGCTCCACCCTCCAAACAGCAGTCCCAATACCAATACCGCGCTGTAGAAGCTTGCCTGGCGCCACAGGAGCTTGTTACGGCTCGCGTATTGGCGGACAAGGTTACGGTCGGCGAATATCACGGAAGAGAACAGGTTTTTCAGGAAGAACCCTGTGCCTGAACTGACGCTCGCGGTCATCTTGCGGCCGAGGGACAGGCCGTACTGCTCGACGATGCGCTTGCCGGTGGCGTGGCTGGCAACGCCTTCCTGGATCGCGCTGGTGAAGTAAAAGCCGCGGAATACCGGCTTGAACTGGAACGGATTCTCCTCGAACAGCGTAGCGATGAAAGTGCGCAGATGATGCTTGACTCCGACGAACTCTAGCGGGAACGTCAGTACGCCAGGGCTCAGGTTCTGACCGCGATTGAGCGACATGCGTGTGGTGCTCAGCTCCTTGATCC